>NZ_SMAL01000005.1 GCF_004342165.1 Natranaerovirga pectinivora
AAAATGCGTATTATATTATAGAATACAAAAATAGCTCTAAAGCCAAGAATGGAGGGGAATTGAAACCAATCCCCCCCAACTATTGACAAAGAGCCAAAAAAATCCCCCAAACGAGTTTGAGGGAAAGTATAACATACTTGCATATTTACTTAAAAACCTTCAAACCCTTTGATATCAACCTATTTCTTTTCTATCAACACGCACGTCTCAACGTGTGTGTTGACAAGAAGGTGATTATAATACGCAGAATATAGGGGTTTTGCGTACTATTACACTTTCTTAGAGAACTATTGCATCTTAGTATCTCTATCTAATCTTACTCAGGTGCTTTTGCTTGATAAATATTAAATCTGAACAAACTAAAAAAGTTACCTTAATCGTCCTATCCTTACCGGTATACTTATGGACATTTTATTCATAAACTTCATACGCATCTCGTATACTAGCCACATAATCTTTAAAAAATACATTCAGAAATTCTATATCAAACTTCCTATAATCCCATTCTACTTCCTTATCTCTTACATCATCATAGACCTTTGGTAAAACCCCTGTTGAATTAACCTCATCTATCATTTCAAGCAGTTCATAAGGAGAAACATCTTCAATAATTCCTTTACCCTTCCCATCAGTTACATATGGGTAATGAGTGCCACTTCCTCGTTTCATTTCTGTTATCACTATTAATTCAATAGAGAATTCCCAACCAGCACCGTAGTCATATTCCATAGTCAAGAGATCTCCAACCATAAGTTTCAATGCAGAAAGTTTGGTTTTTATAGGGTCAATAATTGGCTTATCAATAAAATCAAGTTCTTCAATCATTATTTCATATCTGTTACCGCCAAATCTAATACAAAACAGATGACTAGCTGTACTCTCAAATGCAGCCAACACAGAATATCCCAGTTTAGCAACGTTTGAAACAGAGGTTATTTCAATATCTCTCCAAATAATATCCTCAAGGTTTTTTAGTCTTACTTTAAATTTATATACATCAGCCATTTATCATTTTCCTCCTGACTTATTGAAATGATCCATTCAAAATAGACCAATCTTCTTGTTAACGCTATAATTCGTGACCAATGCTCATTGTTCTCTGTACTTCTGGATATAGGTGACAAGGGGACGGGGTTTTTGTCACATCCTTTATGTATAAATTCCACGTCCCATTGACTCTCTTAATCCTTCTCTTCATAGTCCGTCTTATAATCTTCCTTACTGAGGGAGTTCATAGCAGTAAGCAGATATATCCTTGATATCATAGCCATAACAACTCCTATAAATCCTGTTCCTTGGTGATTGATTGTTAAGGATATTGATAGCAGTACCATAGTTATTCCAGTTAGGATTATATAGGTCCTATCCTTACCGGTATACTTATTTGCAATCTCCTGTTGGTCCATTGCATTGAAATTATGAACTGATCCCTCCAGAATTTTGTGAAATACCACAAGCTCTATGGCTATTACAAACAGAGGGTAGAACAGCATAGGAAGGAAACTTTCAACATTACCACTTCCTAAAAGGGACAGGATTCCTCCCCCAAGACTTGCGACAACAAGTATCATGGCGCTTATCTTAGGTCTGGAGAAGTCTCCCCCAGAAGTTTTTTCTTCAAGTTCTGAAATGCCTGTTAGTACAACGATCCAGCCTACGAAAGCAGGAAGTATGGTTAATATTCCGATGGTTATGTTGAAGGTTGCAATAAAGATGCCCCAGAATATTCTCTTGTAGCCCACTGTCATCTAAATCGCCTCCCTTGCTTTGATGTATCTGTACAGGCCCATAAAGCTATAGTTGTGGTATAAGCTTTTTATATTGTAGACTCTCTCATAATAATGTATGCCATCATCATCAGTAATTGTCAACTTTGGATGTATATCAAATAGCGTGTATTGACTAACTATATCATCCCCAATGCCTACCTTTGTTGTCACATCCAAAAAGTTTCCTTTCTGTAATGTCATTCCCAATGAATCCTCAGGATTGCTACCGTTTATCTTCCACTGAACCCTATCTTTAAATTTTTCCATAAGAGGGCTATCAATAGCTGTAATTGTTAGATCTCCAAGAATTCTGTAGCTTGTTTTTCCAGTTCCGTTATTGGATCCTGATGAAGAAACATGCTCAAGGGGACTTTTTCCGAACCTGTGCTCGTAAAGATGGATTTCTCCAATATCAACTGTCATTTCACTGGAGTCGCTAAACAGAATCCTGGCTTGTGTAAGAACTATTCCGTCCAGGTCTTTTTCTTTCGGTAAATCAATGATCTTGCAGTTCACACTTCTTACGTTGTATCGACCGTAGATGTCACCGGGTGTTTTGTTCTGTTCGGAGCCCCAATTGAATGGATGGCTATATCCATACTCCGATGCCTGGATTGTAATCTCAGGGTACTCGGGAAACGCGATATCGATTACGACACTGTTGTCATAAGCATTAGTGATATAACCCAAGTTAAAGGAAATATCCTGATAATGCTCCCTGTCCACATAGACTCTCTGATCATAGTAATGTTGAAAGAATACAGGTTCATCCAACTTAAGGTAGAATACTAGACTATAGCCTGCTACTACAAGAACGGCAATCAGAGTTAGTATCCCCTTAAAAATTCTATTATTTATTTCCATATACCATCCCCCCTGAAGTATACCTCCCAGTACCTTTTTAAATACTTCTCTCTTATATTTATCTTGCTTTTTTACAACGCTCCATTAACTAAAGCTAGATGCTCTAAACCATAAGCCTTTCTTCTCTAATAAAACTCATCTTTTTTATATTTTTTCAACTCTATTTTTTTAAGCCTCTTAGCTTCTTTTTCCTTTTTAAGGTTTTCCCAATACTGTCTTTTCTTACTCATTTATAGTCCCTCCATATTCCCTTTATAATCCAATTATACCACAATTATCTATAACTTTATAAAAAAATACGAGTACGGTTTAGTCGTATCACAAACAATTGTTTTCTATACAATTTCACCCTTGGCATTCCAAGGGATAGACGTGAACAATCGCCCTTACAGTCAATGTGTGTTGTATCAATACCCCGTCCCCTTGTCACGTTTTAAATACCTCTTTATACTTAGTCTAATAAATTAACAAAATTCTTCATTAGAGCATTATACTCTTCAACATTTTTAAACCTTAAAAAGAATTCAATATCACTTTTGAATATTGAATTACCATCGAAATATGTTTTTCTTTTGCCTTTAACCATAAAAGAAAGTGAAGGATATACTATTCCGTGTTTAATAATTATTTCATTTTTATTCTTTTGAAAAATGATTTTCCCCGCACCCAATGACTTAAATTCAAGTTCTTTAAGGGTATATACCTTAGTTTCAAAAAGAGGTGGAACAAAGCATTCAAAGTTCATATTATAGTCAGAATCCATCAACGCATCTTCGGAAATTCGTTTTATGCCACTCCCTAAAAACTCAGATACAATTAAATCTCATTCTAATCGGTGTTTCTCAAAAGCTCATTTTGCGTAAAAGTAGACCTCCCGGGGGGTCAAAAAACCCACAAACTCTAGTCTGTGGGAACATAGAAAACACGCTTACATTTTTATGTAAACATTATGTTATATTATGGACCCTTACTGTAGGCCCACCATATCGTACTTCAGTATAGCTCGTATGAATATCAGCTAAATAAACCGGAACATTAACTGTAGACGTGTCTAGCTCTACATCGTCATCGACCAAATTCAGATTACCAGATATATATATCTCTAGAGCATACTTCTCACATTGTTCTCTATTTAAATTTATTCCTTTTCCACGAATATTCAGAATATATCCATCCGTAACAGAGCAAACAATTACTTCTCCACATGTCTCATTCTGAAAAAATGTAAAACTCACAATTTCATAAACGCCAATATCGCCTCTTGTTCTTCTTCCGATAATTCTCATAATTTTTTCTTGTATGATGTATTTAGTATCAAATACATCAATACGCTCCTTTCTTTTTAAGTTTGTTATAATCAATAGTAACACTGTGGACTTTATATAATTTTCTATAGCTTTCAATATTTGGAGGAGTGTATTGCCACAATTTTATCTGAATCATTTATAGTTGGATAAGTCTTTGAACTTTCATGTCACGAAAGCTTATTAGGACTTCCATAACGGTTTCCTCTTCCAACATATAAACTCAATCCTTTAAGGCAGAAAACACATATAAACCAAAATAAACCTATTTTACGGATTAAGCCGCCTCTTCTATAAAACTTTCAATCAACCTATTCACCACCATTATAAAGTTAACTCCTCTGTATTTTTTAACATCTGGTGAAACACTACCACTTTATAATATTAATATACTTTGCAAATATTATCAATAAATGATTATTTTATATTGTTATATGTTTTATAATCATCTGAATTCATAGTAGTCAGACTTTTATTCTTTATAAAAGTACGACCCCCTAAAACAAAAATCCCTCAAACCGTAGTCTGAGGGAACATATTTAATACCTATTCAATTACCTAAAACCCCATACCCCTTGATTCCAACCTATTCCTTCTCTATCAAGACGCACGTCTCAACGTGTGCTTTGGCTATAAAGTGATACTGATGCGCAGAAAAGAGGGGTTTTGCGTAGCTGTCCCCCCTTTTAAGTGTCAAATAAGGAAAACAAAAAATGTTTTTTATGCGTGATTTCACTTTAAACATTTCTCTTCACCATTCTCTAATATACTATAATATTTCCCTGTAACGTTATCAATCTTTAGAATTGGTATTCTATGACTTACCTCAATATCTCCATCAATGTAAAAGTGACTAGCATTATCAAAGAAGATATCATGAAAGTCTTTATTTCCTGCAATAGTAGCTGTTGAAATGTGACCTGCAATAATATCTTTATAGAACTTTCCGGTTGTAGCAGGAAATTTCCATAAAAAAGTTTCATCTGACGTACCAATCTTCCATAACTCTCCTGCTTCTTCATCCACTCCAGCATGTACAAAAATTCTATCTTTTGTTTCATAATAACAAGGCAATTGATTCAACCATTTTAAGAGAGTGGGGTGGTTATATTTAATTGATTCTTTGACTTTCCTACTTATTCCAATCTTATCACGCTTAAACATCATTTTTTTAACTTCATCTAATTGCTCTTTAGTTAAAAACGTTTTTGAAGTTTTAAGGTTTTTATCTTCTGACAACCAATCATTTCTGCCATTTTTCACAAACTCTATAAACATACCTTCATGATTACCTTTCAAAACAATTATATTTTTAGGATATTCCTTTTGTAAATTCATAATTCTATATAGCACTTTATAACTATCTGGTCCTAGATCTATATAATCGCCAAGCAAAATTAATTGATTATCTCCTGAAAGGTCTACTTTTTTTAATGCGTCTTCAAATTCATCTATAAAGCCGTGAATATCACTTATTACATAAGTAAATGCCATTTTATACAACACCTTCATTCTTTTTATCTTCATCGTTATTTGTGGCTACTGTTAAAAAAATGCATCAGTACTACTAGGTTATTTGATTTGTTGCTCTAATAATTTATACCAACTTATATCTTCTCCTAACGATAATAAATAATAAAGTTTCAAGGTGCTTCTTCATGTCTTTAACTTCCTGATATGTAACAGTTATGCTTTTGCTATATTTCCATTTTTTTTCTTCTTAAACTCTCCACATCTCTAAGAGTTAACTGCGTAGTAGGCTTCATATTAAACACCTCTTTCAGTTAAAATCTTATAAATCTTAATTAATTTGTCATCTGTACTGAGCTTCTTAAACTGTTCAAGATTCATATCTGGTACAGTTGCAATCGTATTAGGAACATTTTCTTCTGCTACTGCTGCTGTGCTCCCTGTTGTCATCTTAAAAAGCTGCTTACCTGAAAGATATTTATCTAAACAAGTCTCTTCTACTAAATATGAGCTCAAAATTCTAAGCGCCTTTGTTGGCATTGGAAGTTCAGCTTGGCTTTCAAGTTGAATTACTAAAGTCATATCATCCGGCGAAAAGCAATAGTCAACAATCTGCTTTGGATTTTTAGCAATTAAAGATTTAGTATTGTAAATTGTGACTCCTTCCTTTATTGCTTTCTTTGCTTTTTCGTCAAACTTTGCACCTGTATTCACAAACTGTGCACTAATTGTATAGTTGTTCTTCATCATTAATTCCTCCTTGGATATTAGATTATTAAATGAAACCATTTTAATCCGGAATTCAAATGGCATTCATCTGGTATTATAATATCATATACATATCCAGAAGTCAACAGGTAATCAAAGTTTTTCTTTATTTTTCTATTATCCCAGCACTTTCCTTATTAATTGTTGAAAGAAATTATATAAACCACCGTAATTTCTCACTCCAGCCTCCCTTAGGAAGTTAGAAAGGAACAAAGCCTTTCGGAAATGAAGGTGCTGCAGATGCAGTCACACATGAATGACAATAGCCAGTTTGATACTACTACTGAAGATGAATTAATCGATGTGCTTATCGCAATCCGTGTTGTAGCAAAAAGACTGGCAAACAAGCTCAGATAACAAATTGAGAAAAGGAGGAAAATCCAAGTGAGTAAGATGAGTGAATTATTAATGGTAATCGACGAGATGATTAATTGCGGAGAAGGAATGATCAAATCTGCTAAGCAACTAAAGGATATATTTTCTACAGAAGACCTTCCCGAATCAAAAGCTGTAGCCATAACTAAAACAAAAGCACTTCCTGTAATAGAGAAACAGTCTGAAATGAAGACTTACACTAAGGAGGAAGCACGCAGTATCTTATCTGTAAAATCTGCAAGTGGTTATGGTAAAGAAGTAAAATCCTTACTTTCAAAGTATGGAGCTGATAAGTTAAGTGCCTTAAAATCAGAAAATTATGCAGCTGTTGTAGCTGAAGGGGAGGTAATAGGAAATGGCTAAACATGCTTTCTTATCTGCTTCCGCTAGTCACAGATGACTTAACTGCCCGACTAGCGAAAAGTTATGTGAAGCACTTCCAGATCATAAGGTACCGAATGTCACGAATTTTCTCCCCCTTTGCATATTTAGGTTCCTTTTTTACAGTAACAGCATGTAAATTTAATTATTCATATATTTATGAGCTGTTGTTTTGTTTATTAATAACAATCTTTTTATTTAATTAAATTATACCAATAATTGTTTTATAATTCTATAAAAAAACAAAAAATCCGACCAAAGTTTTTTACACTTCGATCGGATTTTAAATAATTAATATTATTAAATTTTACATTCAACTTCTATACCATCAAACATACTAAACTCAATAGTTTTATTTTCAAAAACAACAATCTTCTCAACCATCTTTTCAAATAATGCTAAATCGAAATTCTCTAGCCGATTTGCTTTTTCAATAACCTTTATAAACTGCTTAGCCTTATACTTCTTTAGCAAATCATCACTATCCAAATGTTCTTCCCACTTCTTTCTAAAATAATCTTTAATCTCTAACATTATATTAAATGTATTTATAAACGCTTCATACAAAACCTTATCGTTTATAGTTCCCAATTTCATAATATAAATGTATTAATTATTTACTTTTAACTTTACTTATACTATTATTAACATAAAAGTACTGTTGGGGTGTTAGGGGTGTTAGTATGCCTTTTTTAATGAACAAAAATAGAATTGCATTGTGTTTTTCATTTAACAAATATGGTTCAATTGATTTCATTGAAATTAATAACAAAGATCTGTTACCAGAAATGCTTAAAGACGGTAATATTGTGTATCTACACAAATGGTTAAGGTCTAGATGTATAGATTTATCACGACGAAATGCTAGGATATTATTAGAACAACTAAAAATCAATAACAATTCAATTGACCCCGTTATGTATAATAAAGGAACCTCTTTAATCGATACTTTCTGGATTAAATATAATGAATCAGAAGCATTTAATGATAATAATTTATATATAAAAGCTTTTGATACTAAAATTTTTGATATAGCTCTTAATGGCGCTTTACAGAGCCTCCCTTTGGGTATTAATACAGAACTTACTAATATTGGTTCGTTCAATAAAGCTTGGAGTAAAAAGGGTAACAACTGGTGGTTATATAAATTAGGTTCAAAAAAACATATATACGCAGAACTGTTTACTTATTATTTAGGAAAATCGTTAGGTATGAATATGGCAGTATATAAACCACTTAGCGATCAAAACTTAATTACCTCTTTGAACTTTACTGATGAGTCAATTAGTCTAGAACATTATTTTTCATTCAAATATGCATTTAATGATACGTCTTACAATGAATCTACAGTTTATCATAATATGAAGTCTATCGGGCTACATCATTCTTACCTAGATATATTATTACTTGATGGTATTGTATGTAATCCTGATAGACATGAATTTAATCTTGGAGTCCTAAAAAATACAAACACAGGTAATTTAGTATCGTTAGCACCAAATTATGATAATAATCTAGCTTTAGGTGCTGAAAGTAACTTAACTCTTTATTTGTTAAGAGAATACTTAGATACATTTGGTCTTCCAGAACATCAAATTAAATACATTAATACTCTATCACAAGATTTGATGCTTTCTATAGATACTCAAGTAAAAACAGAAACTGGGTTTACTGATTTAGACACAACTGATATTTTTAATTACTTTAATCAAGTAATCATTGCATTAAAGTCTTATCAATCTTGCTAAAACCTACATAAGTATGAAAACAAATACTTGTCATCTATAAATAGATACTAATGTTAATTAATTATTTTACAAAGTATTGATTATCACATTGTGTTAAATAGAAATGATATCGTTATATAAAACATAATGTTTTTCATCTTGAAAATTTTTATCTATATGAAAATGTCCTGAATACCAATACTTATAATTCACATTATTTTCTATGTATTGTAGAAATTCTTCTGTAACACTTTCCTCGCAAACCTCATCTCTTAATCCATTTAGATAGTTCTCTCTAAACCCCTTGCTTACCGTATGAGTAATAACGTAATCAATAATGTTATCCTCTCTCTGCAGGTTTTCTTTTGCTTCTTTTATTTCTTCTATTGAAGCTTCTTCACTTGCCCACCATGATATATTTTCTCTTCTATCTTTTTTGTCCGTTGATAATGCACCACCAAAAGCAAAAAACTTTTTGCCTTCAATTGTAAATATTTGTCCACGCATTAAATGATAAACCGAAGGTCTAATTTTATGAACTTTTCCACCTTTCCATTGCTCAATTGGGTATTCATTTAACAAATTATGATTCTCATGGTTTCCATCTATAAATAAAGTTGTATAGTTTTTATTATTATGCCAATCTAACCAAAAACGATCCTTTTGTTCACCAAACCACACTCCCCCAAAGTCACCACATATTATTAGATAATCTTTCTTCGTAAGTTCCTTTTGTAATGAAAACCTTTTAGTAGTTAATTTTCCTACATCAATACTCCCGTGTATATCTCCCGTAATCAATATCACTGTTCTCACCTTCTTCTAATTATATTAATAATGCCTTAGTAAAATAGAATAAAACTATAGTACTAAGACATTATTAAAATTCTTGTTAAATACCTTTTTTTATATAATTTAAATTATATCATTATTTTTTATTTATAGAGATTAAAATTCTTTTTCACTGCAAATATAATAACTTGATTATCGATAATGTCAATGACTCTTCCTGGACCAACAACCAAAAACTCATCCTTACCTATTTTATCCAGGATTCCTATTGGGATATTTTTTTTAATATTGGTTTGAAGCTTATCTAATATTATACTATTGTTTGTTTGTTGATTAAAGTAAGTAAACTCAAAATAATTTTTATCATCTGATATTCCATACCCTGTTTGATACCCATTAATTTCTTTCTCATAATTGCTATGTTTATGATCAACTATTGTGTATATTATTGTTTTTTCATTTGCAGATGAGTGCAAACCTCTATGAATAGAATGAATCCTATTTTTTTGCTCTACACTAATCGAAACACCTTGTAATACTTCAAATAATTCTTCTACTTTTATAAATGCTGTTTTATCATTTTCTCCTAATAAATCTACTTCACTTCTTGTATATCTGTCGATAATACGATCAATTTCTTCGCTGCTAAGTTCTTTTTGTTTAAAACCAATTACTTCTAATAGTCTCTCATTTTTAATAATATTCTTTTCCATATTAATACCTTCCTTTTCTTTTTTTAAGTTAATTGTAAATTTGATAATACAGTTTTTAATAATGATCATCCTTTCTTTAATGTAATCTCATTTTTAAATAATGCTCTTGTTATATTTAATGTACTTTTATCCTTTACAGTCCTTATCACTTTTTTCAAAGTACACCCTTAAAATTTTTAAAGTACTAAGGATAATTTTAAAAAGTACATCTATTAATAAAAAAGTATATAAATTGCTTCTAGTACTAAATGATCTTTTTAGGCATACACCATTTTTATCAATGCATAAAAAAAAGACTTAAACATTATTAAAGTTTAGTCTTCTTTATAGTTCATTACAAATTTCTTTATATCTACTTTGGTCGCTCTTCCTTTTAGAATATGATTATTTTCTTTTACTTGTACTACGTTTATGAAATATTGATTTTTAAAGGTATTAAATTCTTCTTTTTCAATGTAAACATTGTGTTTATCATATGTAGAATATACTTGAAATTGCATAACACCATTATCATCAATATTAAAGTAGTACTTCTTTTCATATTTTGATTCTATATCTTCTATAATACTATCTAATTCCAATGAAGAGTCATATTTCTCTATAGCTTCAACAATACTAAAGAGGGGTTTTTCAATATATTCTGTACCACTATAATTTATTTCATAAAATATGCTTTTTCCATATCTATCAAATCCTATAATATCAACAAAACTACTATAAATGCTTTCTTTAATATATCTATACCTTTCATTAGTTAAATCATAATATAATTTGTAGTTATTAATTATTCCATCTGCTTCTTTAGTATGAACTTTTACCATTTCATTATACTCATTTATTCTATATACTTCTGTGTAGTCAGAAAAGGAATTGCCATACCCGTAAGTTACTATTAGTTCGGGCACGCCATTAAAATCTAAATCTATTAATCTAGCCTGACTTACGTTGGTATTTTTCCATTCATATACTAAATGATTGATATAAAGTTCCCGCCAATCTTTATTTTCTTTTAATATAATCATCCCCAAAAATAAAAACAATAAACTAAGTGTTATCCCCAAACTCATAATGGAACCTTTATTTCTCATACGATCTCCTAAAAAATTATCTAACCTAAGTTTTTTCAAATTAACTACTTAAAAACTCTTTAATTTTTTGTTCTAATGCATTGCATGAATCGATCAACTCTTTTTTAAAATTATTATATAATTTATCATCTGTACTTTCTGGAACATCTAACTTTAGAACCTTCAATGGAGTCTTTCTAATATCGCTATTTAATTTCCATTTAGATTCTTCTATACTTTCATTATCGTTGTTAGGACAAATTATTCCTGCTGCACTTGCGTCTTTTAAATGCACATAATTAATAATTTGTCTAATTGCTTCTGAATCATAATTACCTTTATTCCATCTAGTACTATATTTTGCATCAAAAATATACTTTTTGTCATTACATTCAACAAAAAAATCTATATAGTTTGGTAATATTTGCATACCATTTTCTTTCTTTAAAACATAAATCTTTTTTTGCTCTTTTGTATTAATTTTAGTTTTAGAAAACACTTCATTATACAAGAACTTTTCCCACAAATCAGGAACATACACTAAGATACCACTAACTTGATCTGTCTCATTCCCATAAACTGATAGCCCATTTCTTTTAATAATATCTAATGATATCTTTCTTAATTCTTCATATTCTTTATAATAAGGGTGATTAACCTTCTTATTCACCTCAGGATTATTAATCAAATTCATGGTTGAAGAGTATGATGGGGTATTTTCATTGATTACTCTAATTGCATCTTTTATTGTTACATCTCTTTCATATATAGATTTCCAAATTTGAGAATTCTGTGCATTTATGTAATTATGAGCTTTTAATACTAACCACATAATAGGGTTGTCATAACTATACTCTCTTTTATTATAAGCAACTTTTCCCATAAATGGTGTATTCACTTTCATATGTCTTGAAAAATCAATATTTCCTTTTAAATTATACTCATTATATCTTTTTGTTTGATATGTTTTTAAAAGACCTTTTCTATATGCTGATTTTAAATATGTAGCATAAATGTGCATTAATAATATATCTAAAATATTATTATCTTCCTTTGGAACTGATGGAGATTTTTGTATTCCACCTGAAAAATAACTTTCTAACATGGCTTGTAAAAAATTGTATTTATTCTCTTTATCAAATCTTGTACCAATTTCAATCAGTAATGTATTTTGATTTTCATCTCTTAATTTCATTACGCCTATAAAATTTCTAACCCAGAAAATACTATCACTTTCAAATTCAACAAGTTTTTCGCTTTTTTTATTTTTATCTACCTCAATAGCTTTATCATTATCTATCCAAACCAAATTGTAATCTTTTTTTAATGATTCGATATTATATAATGATAAATTTCTTATAAAATTTATATTCTCTTTAGATATTTTTTGAGAATACCCTATGTGCTTATCCTCTGAAATATTAAACGTATCCTCATTTTCATCTCTATGAATAACATATCTTGTATTTTCTTTCAACTTTATACTTAGCATTCTTATTTATCTTCCTTAATTAAGATATTCTTGCATTTTTCAACAAATTCCTCAGACTTTCCTGGATAACCTTTTACATATTCTGTTAATATTTGTTTAATATAATAATCCCATAGTTTTTGATAATTATTGCCACACTTATTAAATTTCCCAAAATAAGAAGGACCAATATGAAAATGTTCATTAAGACCGAAATCTTTCCCGTATTCAGTAATGCAATTATTAAGTTTTTTTGCTCTTTCTACTAAATCGTTTAATTTACTATTGTCACAACTCTTACTTAACATACTTTTTAAAACCGTTTCCATTACATCATTTGCCTTTATCTCATACCAAGCAAACCTTCTTCTCATAGCAAAATCAAAAACCTCTACACTTCTATCAATATCATTCATTGTTGCTATTATGTAAACATTCTCTGGTATTTTAAAAGTATCTTTGGAATATTGAAGATTAACACCTATAAATTGTTCTTTTTCTCTTTCCTTATCGAATTTTTCTCTGTAATCTGGCTCCAAAGCAAACATTAATTCCCCAAAAACTTTTGATATTTCCGCTCTATTGATTTCATCTATAATGAAAACGTACTTATTATTTTGATCATCTTTTGCATTGTTACAGAACTCTTTAAAAACTCCATCAATTAATTTAAATTTCAATTGATCACTTGATTGTTCTTCCTGTACTGGCTTATACCCTTCAACAAAATCTGTGTAATCATAAGATGGATGAAATTGAACTAACTTGATTTGTTTTTCAGGATCATTTTCTCCAATTAATTCAATTGCAACTT
The DNA here is from genome assembly GCF_004342165.1 of Natranaerovirga pectinivora. NCBI lineage: Bacteria > Bacillati > Bacillota > Clostridia > Lachnospirales > Natranaerovirgaceae > Natranaerovirga > Natranaerovirga pectinivora. Next base: position 13,516 of record NZ_SMAL01000005.1, read on the forward strand.
CTTTAGCAGTGTAAGTTTTGCCTGTTCCTGGTGCTCCATTTAGTATTAATTGTTTATCTAACTCTATTATTTCAATTAAATAATTCATCATATAACTACAATTAGGTTTTTTTTCTAATTTATTATTTTTTTTGTCCTCAAATGTAAAATTATCAAACCCTATTTTATTTATTTTTTTATTATTAATAAATAATTTTGTTATATCATCATTTGAATTTTTAGATCCAACCTGTGTGTATATCTTAAACTCTATACCATTAAAAACGAGCTTATTCTTATCATTACCATAGCATTTACTTTCATAATCTTTATCATTTTTAAATCTTTCACTTGAATGTATTTCCTCTATTGTAGAAAATTCACCATTTTTTTTATCTTTCAAGCCTTCTATGTTCCATATTTCCTCGAACATCTCTTTTAATTGTTCATAATTATTAACTTCATCTTTTTTTTCTTTATCGTTTATATATAGAGATACAACTTTAAAACATAATGCTCTTTTACTATCAGAACTTTCTTCTTTACCTTTATAAGTAAAATACACTTTATCAGCCATTAAATTCTCTCCTCATCATTCTTTAGACACAAACCACTAAATATTTACTTTATTGTATTTTTTTATTATAGTATAAATCTACTTATTATGCTATAATTTTTTGAAATTATTAACACTATATTTCTTTATATTTCTGTAATAATAATTCTTTCTAAATATTAACTAATTAATTATTAATAGTCTAATAAAAATATTTTTTTACATTTCTTTCTCCTTTAATATTCAGTTTTTGATGCCTTTATTATCCATACCTAGCTTTGACTATCTATAATAGCGTTTGCTATAGGTTATCTTATCTATTCGATTTTAATTACAAGACCAACTTGATTAGTTTATCCTACCTTATTTTTATATCACATTCTATTTCCATACCATCTATCAAAGATAGCATTATTTTTCCTCCATCAAATACAACCATCTTCTCAATAAATATATTAAACAAATCTGTATTAAACTTCTCTATCGACTCTACTTTTTCAATAACCTTTATAAACTGTTTTGCCTTATACTTCTTTAGCAAATCATCACTATCCAAATGCTCTTCCCACTTCTTTATAAAATAATCTTTATTCTCTAACATCATATTAAATGTATTTATAAATACTTCATACAAAACCTTATCGTCTATATGTTTATTCTCACAAATCTTTTTGCCCTTAATCTCATACTTCCTATTACATCTCCAAATATATCGCCTTAGCCTTTCATCTGTTGAGTTCCATACTTTTCTCCCAAAGATACTACCACAGCATCCACAAATAACTTTTCCCGAAAAAGGGTTCTCCTTACAAGAATAATCTATCTTGGTTAATCCGTACCTTTCTACATAGTTTTTTCTTCTCTCCATCTCTAGCTGTACTGCTTCCCACATTTCTTTATCTATAATGGCTGGATGGCTTTCTTCTACATAATACATTGGTACTTCACCTTTATTTTCTACCCTTTTCTTTGTAAGAAAATCTACTGTATAGGTTTTTTGAAGAATGGCATCTCCTTTATACTTTTCATTGGTTAACATTTTTCTTATACTGCTAACATACCATTTAGTTGTTCCATTCCAGTTTTGTATTCTTTCCTCTTCCAATTCTTTGGCTATTCTATTGGCACCTTTTCCATTTAGGAAATCTTTATAAATTCGTTTAACTATTTTAGCTTGTTTTTCATTAATAACAAGGTTTCCATCTTCATCTTTATCATACCCTAAGAATTTTTTATGGTTTACAATAACTTTACCTTGTTCAAACTTTCTCCTTATGCCCCAAGTGGAGTTTTCACTAATACTTCTTGACTCATCTTGGGCTAGTGAACTTAAGATGGTTAGTAGTACCTCACCTTTTGAATCTAGTGTATTGATGTTTTCCTTTTCAAATAATACCCCAATGCCCAGTTCCTTAAGTGTTCTTACATAATTTAGTGTATCTAAGGTATTCCTTGCAAATCTTGATATAGACTTTGTAATGATCATATCTATTTTTCCAGCCTTACAATCCCCTATCATCCTATTAAACTGTTCTCTCTTTTTTGTATTAGTGCCTGATATCCCTTCATCTGCATAAATACCAGCCAGTTCATAATCAGGGTGATTGTCTATATAGTTAGTGTAGTATGCTACCTGCGCCTCATAACTTGATAATTGTTCTAGTTGGTCTGTTGATACCCTGCAATAAGCTGCCATTCTCTTTTTCAATGGTTCTAGTTTCTCTGCTGTACTTTGATTGGTTGTTCTTGCTGGTATAACGGTAACTTTTTTTGCCATTCTTAATAACCTCCTCAACAATGGTTTCTTCTTTTATCTTAAGCCTGTTAACCTCTTCATCTTTAATAACCGTTCCATCACAGGCATTTTTTCCATTTTTGATATAATTCCTACATTGCCACACAATCTTTTTACTTGGTAGATTACTGTTCCAAGTTCTTCTTTGTAAGGTTGCCCCGCACTTGCTACAATATAACATTCCTGTAAGGGGATACCTTTTTAGATATTTCTTTGTATCCCTTTCAATGCTTTTTTCATTTGCTCTTCTTTCTATTTCTTCTTGTACCTTACCCCATATTTCTTTTGATACTATGGCAGGATGGTTATCTTCTATATAATAGCTTTCTAACTGACCTTTATTAAGATACGTTTTTTTCTTCTTATGCTTCGGCACATAATACTTTTGAAGTAAGGCGTCCCCTTTGTATTTTTCATTCTTAAGGATGTATAAGACTGTGTTTTCATACCACCTTGCCCCTGAAACTGTAGGTATACCCTCTGCATTTAATCCTTTGGCTATGGTAAATACCCCTTTGCCACTTAGGTACTCTGTGAAAATCCTTTGAATCACTTTTGCTTCTGCTTCATTAATTATCAGATTACCTTTTTTATCCTTATCATAACCAAGGAATCTATTTGTATTAATTATCAGTTCTCCATTTTGGAACTTCTTTTTAGCGCTCCATCTAAGATTTTCACTGACATTTCTACTTTCTTCTTCTGCAAAAGAAGAGAGGACCGTAAGCATAAACTCACCGTCCTCTGATAATGTATTGATATTCTCTTTTTCAAATCTTACTTCTATGCCTAAATCTTTTAATTCTCTTACCAGTTGTAACATCACTACTGTATTTCTAGCAAATCTTGAAATAGACTTTGTAATGATTACATCTATTTTTTTCTCTCTACAAAGGTCTAGCATTCTTTTAAATTCTGGTCTCTTCTCTGTTGTTCCAGTTATACCCTTATCTGCAAAGATACCGACAAACTCATACTTTGGGTTAGAGGTGATAATCCTTTCATAGTAAGTGATTTGATTTTCTAATGACTCACCTTGCTTAGTGTTATCTGTTGATACTCTTGCATAAGCACAGACTTTTAGTTTTTTATTTTCTACCTTTTTAGTTGGTTCAATAATTCGTACACGCATTGCCTTGCCCCCTTTCTATCATTTGGTTAGTACCATTAATCACTCTATTTTTGATAGAAGTCAAGTTTATCGGGGGTATTACTAACATTACCATTCTTTGATTGTTACTTGAATAGCGATATCATGTTCTGAATCATAAGGGTTACAAAAACGTATTCTAAAGCTTGTAGGTGCTTCCAAGCCATCAAAGGATGTTTTAATATGTTCCTTTTTTGAAGTGTTAATCCGTCCAGTTGGATCGTATATATCCTTTAACTCTTTTCTAAGCAATCTACATAGTTTTGGTGCATCTGTTATAAATTCCAACTGGAAAAGTTCTAAGTTCTTTACTTTATCATTACTAAAGATTACCTTTTTATCTTGTACATTTATCTCATAGGCCATATGATACCTCCTCTCCAACTATTTCTTTTACGCCTTGTAATGAGTACCTAGTTCTTATATCATCAAGCATTGCTTTAATACTAAGCAAATCATATTTTAAATCTTGATGTCTTTCAACAATCTCAAGCCTATCTTTTGTTCTCCAAACATAAATATCTACCTTTGAATAAGTGGTTCTTCCTCCTGATATTTCAATATCATATTCTCCCATATCTAAGTACACACAATCCTCTAAATCAATCTGCTTAATACAATAAGGTTGTCCTAGATAGTTTAACAATTGCTGCTTTCCTTTTGATAATTTCACCATTAATTCCCCCTAATCTCTAAATAACGGTTGCCATTCATCTGTAAATTTATAGCCTTTAATAACTCTTTGTTTTGTTTTTCCGTCTACTGTTCCTGTTTTACTCATTAGATTTTTACTTCTAAGTTCTGCATAAAAGTTCCCTCTGTTCTCACAACCATATCCACAAGCTCTACACCAATGTTCATAAACATTATAGGCACTACTGGCAGTGATATTTTCATTAGCTTCTTCTAAGCATTCAGTTACAAACTTTCCAAGTTTATCACTTTCTGATCTATACTCTGCTGTGGCATCAATGATTGCATTGGTAGGCGCTAGCCCGTCTATATAAAAGGCTTTTAGGCCTTCAAGACACCAATTCAATATGCCACTTAGATTTTCATTTTCTCTTAACCTATTTTTTAAGGTCTTATCTTGCTCCTTCTCTGAAAAATGCCTATCAAAGGTTATGACATTTATTCTTCCACTAGAAAACAGAGTATCGTCTTGGATAATAGGTAGATAGTTTGTATTCATAAATAGCTTGAATACCGGAATAAATTCAAACTCCCTTTCGTGTAAGTGCCTTGCTACAATACTATCTCTACCAAGTAAGGTTTTAAGCAGGGCAGCATCAAAGATCATTTTCTTAGGTGGCTCTGAGACATTTAAAAACCTTGCCCCAGAAAGTCTTGCTATATCACCACTGGCTTGTCTACTATCCACATTATGCTTTTGTGCAAGACTCTCTGGTTTCATTTGTAAGGCATAACCCCCACTGCCTCCTAATAAATGCATTATGGTTTCGACTAAGGTGCTCTTTCCATTCCTAGTTTGAGAACCGTAAAGAATAAAGCAAGTTTCTAGGGAAGTATCAGCTGTAAGACTATAGCCAATAGCCTTTTTAAGATATTCTATTTTAGCTTTATCTCCTAGCATAACTTCATTTATAAACCTATCCCAAAGTTCACTTTTTGCAGTAGGTTGATATTCTACATTTGTTATTCTACTCAGTAAGTCCTTTGAATGGTGTTCTCTAAATTCTAAGGTTTTAAGGTTCAGTGTACCATTTTGGCAGTTAAGAAGATCCGTATTCTTATCCAAGTCTTCATTGGATATATTATACTTATCTCTAGCATCCTTAAGCATTGTATCTCTAGCTGTTCTAGAGCCTAGCTTCATAATATGCTTTTGGTAAGCTGTCTTTTGACTTTCATTTTCAATGGATATGCTAAAGACCAATAGTTCATCCTTTAGCTGTTTTGCCAGTCTAGATACCATCATAGCACCTGTATCTCTTTGCCACAGCTTACCGTTATAAATATACCAATCATTTACCGTTGTATTAAACCTTGCTACATCTTTATAAATGTCTGCAAATAAATCTCCGTTTCCCCTATCGTCATAGCTGTATTTTATATGTGGTTGTAATTCTATAAGCCTTTCTTGTATATTTACAGTAGCTTTTGAATTCTGTACAATCCCATAGTCTTTCTTCTTCATCCACTTTTGATGATCTATTGCAGCTGTGGTTATTGGCATAGCTGCTTTTGCTGTTCTTAGAAGATAATCTTTTCTATCTAGCTTTTTTAAATGGCTCTTATCTTTTTGCTTTGTATATGGAGATGCCATAAAATATTTAATAGCTAGGTCCACATCTGCATTACACCAGTAAAGAAGTTTACCCATAAGGGCTAAATCATCTGCACTTTCATCCTTATTTGGTCTTGTCCCATACCAATAGGCATTAAAGACAGAATCAAGATTTAAAGCTTGTTTAATAGAAGTTTCCATTGGAATTACTGTGGGAGTACATATATCTACATCTCTAGGAGCAGAGATATTATATTTATTAATAATCTTTTTTAGTGCTTCACTTCTTTCATTGACTTGATTGTAATCCCCATAAACATTACCTGTTAAAACAAAGTATCTGCTCTTATTATAAATCTCTATTTCAGGGTGCTTGTATTTTGGATTGCCCTCTTTATCTAACTTTTGCTTGCCAGTTGTAGCATCTATATCTGGACGCATAATACCATTAGGTTTCATTTTCCTCTTATTAAAGGGCAACTTTACATCTTCTGCTTTTATAATGGTGTGAAGTCCCATACCACTCATAGAAATTTCAGTATAGCTATTTAATGTAGCAATAATTTCTTTTGCTTCTTCTGACACCTGACCATTTTTGCTATCAATACAAGTATCTATATCTACGCCCACATATCCTTCTCCTAGTACAAATCCAATACCCACTACACCAAATTTACTAACACCAGACTTTGCTTCTTCATAACTAGCCCAGGTATTACTATCTGTGACTTTAGCGTATTTTCCTGTTAATGGATTAATGGGCCTTTTAAATTCATCGTGACATACGAATCTTTTCTCTTTTTTTAATATTTCTGGTATATTCAGTTTCATCACCTCCTAGCACTTTAAGGCTGTATACCCTCTAGCTCCTATTTTCATTCTCTAAATCTTCTATGATTGATTTTATCTTTTCTTTTTCTTCACTTGATAACTCGTAACGCAGCATTCTACTAAAGCTACTATCTGTTATTCTAAGTCTTTCTGCTATCTTCCACAGTTTTACACCTTTCTCTTTTGCTACCTTTTTAATATCTTGGTTCATTGGTTTTCCCCTTTCATTAATAAAATTGTTGTTGTAGTTTTAAAAGATATCACTTATAATTGATTTATATTAATAATATCAATTATAATTATTATAACATTTTTCATTTTTTAGTTGAGCATAGCAACAAAAAATTATTTTAATTGATGTATTTACAATTTATAAATTAAAATTGATAAAGGAGTGTTCATTTTTATGTATAACAGAACGCATTGTGCTGAGATTTTAGGAGATCTACGAGATGAATTTAAATTAAAGTATGGAAAGAAACCTACCTTCAAAGAACTATCTAAGAACATTAAAGAGAAAACCGGTGTATACATTTCAGATACTTCTTTATGTGATTATGAGAATATAGATAAAGAAAAAGATATGAGTGTTAAAAACATGGTGGCACTAGCAGATTACTATGGTGTGTCTTATGATTATTTGCTTGGAAACAGTTCTTCTAGAGAGAGGGAAAACATTAATATTAATAAGAAATATGGATTATCTGATAGAGCACTTTTTACAATAGAAGTTATGAATAATACCCCTAAGAAAGAATTTGAAATGAGTTTAATCGATGCTTTAAATAGTCTTCTAGAGAGTGATGAATTCGGATGGTTAATAGATACCTTAGCAAAATGCTCCTATTCTAAAGAGATTATGGAAAAAGGATTGGCATCAAATGAAAATGCAATGAAGGAGGTTCGTTCTACTTTAACAGAAGAACAAATTAGATTATGTAAAGAGGGTAAAATGATACTGGTTCAGCCTATGAATTATTATGATGTTTTAGTGTCCACTCTTCAAAAAACCATAGTGGACATTGCTAATGGTATTTCAGAAAATTAATTTATTACACAAGCAGCTTTCAAAAATATTCTTAGGCGAAATAATAAAAAGGTACGATTACGCAAAATATTCTATTTGAATTGCGTAATTGTACCTTTTTTGTTTTTAGGAATTAGGTGGAAAATAGAAAAACTTCCTTTGTTTTTGATAAGGCTACTACCACTTCATTATTCACAATTTCTTAAAGTGGCTTAAACTCTAGCTTTTATAAGAAATGTTTCAAATGTTTCTTTTCTCTGGGTCTTATATATATAATTTTATACTTTTTTGCTCCCAGGAAAAAGAAACAAATGAAACATTTGTGTAATTTCTAAGGTTAGGGGGGTCTAAATCTGTACCCCCTTTGTCTACAGGACCGACGCCCCCAATTACACGAATTTTCGCAGAATTACGTAAGGGGGGTAGTAGGAATTCCTAGTATAAAAGAGTTGAAGCTAGTAGTTTGGGGGTTTGTGGGCAATTTAGTATTGCGTAATGGTTTATAGTTAGTTTTTTTAAAATTGTATTTATTTCTTTCTTTTATCTTGGGCCTCATCTTGGGCCTTATCCTGGGCCTTATTTTAATTTTCTTTTTATAAATTCAACTGGCCAGCCTAAAGCATCGCCAATAGCTCCACCTACCAAACAACCTTAAAAATACTCACTTTTTCTTTTCATAATGTCCCCTTTTTACTAATAGGCTTAGTTGCTAAATACAATTTGGGTTATATATTCTTGAAGTTTTGTCTTGTCATTTTTACGCAAACCCATCATTTGTGCCAATTCTACCATGTGTAAAGGTTGTAACATAACTTCAGCCAGCTTGTCTCCTGTTGCAGGATTATTGATATTAATCTTTTGGAGTTTTGCTCCCGAGGTCATAGAAGGATAAATAATCTTTGCAGTGCTGTTTCCAATACCACTTACTGCATAAATTGATAACTGATATAGCATTTCTCTCGGTAGCTTTGTTTCCCACAAGTCTCTATATTTTGCATCAAGCAAACGAATGACTTTAACACCGTTCATAACAGCAAAATCTGGTCTAGGTTTAGGGGCATACCTTCTCTGGGGATTAAATCCTGGGGTATATGCAAACATTTCTTGAAGGGTGAACTCATCACGAATTGTAAATCCAAGTAAATACTCTCCCATTAGCTTTGAAAGTAAGGATTGAAAAAACATATTCATATCAAAGAAAAATCCATTCAATTTCATATACGCTCTTCCATCCTCAAGTTGAATTCCTTGTGATTCATAGAGTATGTTGATTAGTTCTAATGCAGAATTATATCGGTCACTCAAGCGATCTACGCTTTTTAAAGTTTTAAGCAAAATCCCTCTATTGAGATCAATCTGCTTAACATTATCCTCTAATGTTTTACACAATCTACTCAATTGAATTCTCAGACTCAAATCTTCTGTTAAGTAAATAGCTAATTGCAAACCTGCTAAAAGGACTCTGTTGAACAAATTATCTTCACTTCTATCATAATAACTGCATGGCAATGTAGCAGAGGGTATGTGATTTCTAGTAGCCAGTTTTCCAATGTTAATTCTTCCTTTTGGTGTTCCTAAGTCCTCTTCTTGCCTTACATATTTTTTATTGAGCCCTCTGTATATTAGATCTTCAGCTTCTGCGTACAGCTGATAAATTAATAAATCTTGAAAAGGAAAAGAATCCACATCGTAAATAGCTTCATCAAAAATATTTAAGTCTCTAAGTCCGTAAGCATACTTTAGTAACTTGTAGAGTGGCATTCCCTCAATTTTGGGTCGAATATTAATTTGTATATCCCCAATTTTAATTTTACCAACATATGAATTTGAAGAAATCTTAATCCCTTCTTTGAGCTCAATTATATTCAATATTCCTTTTTCATTTAAAACAGAAACTATTTGTCTTGATGCCTCATCTTCCAGAAAATACTGATATAAAGAGCTTCCCTTAACAGGTAGTAATTCATCCCACTCTCTAATATTGATTGTTAAACCACTCATGATTTTTGTTCTCCAATGATATCTTCACTTTCAAGAAGTTGCTCTTCTTCAAGATCCTCCACCTGAACAGAGGATGATGTTGCAATCTCTGGATTTGGCTCAAGAAGTGCAGGTATCAAATCCGCCTTATTCACTGATTTAAACAAATCTTGATTTATTTCTTGTCTATTTGTATCAACAAAACTACTACCAATTATCTTTGATATTGTCATATAATCGCCATAGCAATATTCTTCAATTAATGGAATAACATCTTCCTGAACAATTTTTCTGAATTTGTCAAAGTCCTTAATTGCCACTCCCTTCTCCATAAAATAGGAATGTCCAATTTGGAGATTTCGAGCATCACGACCTACAAATTCAACAATTCTTTTATTTAACTCTTTTAGCCACAGGCCCACAGGCAAATCTTCTATTGTAATTCCAGTGAATATACTATAATCAGGCATTAGTTCGATAAAGCCAAATCGGCGTCGAAGCGCTATATCAAGTAAAGCAATAGATCTATCTGCAGTATTCATAGTTCCTATAATATATAAATTATCCGGAACACTAAATGAATCTCCCGATAAAGGTAGAATCGTTTCTTTCCCTCTTTTGCCTGCCTCTATTAGCATTATTAATTCTCCAAAGATCCTTGATATGTCACCTCTGTTAATCTCATCGATGATTAGATAGTAATTTTTTTCAGAGTTTGATTTCGCATCTTCGCACAACTTTTTAAAGATACCTGATTTCAAACTAAATACCGTCTGATCATTTATAATAGTTGGTTTAATTCCTTCTATAAAATCTTCATATCCGTATGATGGATGAAAGCAACAAAATCTGACTATATGGTTTGAATCATTGTTGGCTACCATATTAAACTTTTCTTCAATTGTGAGATCTTCATAAGTTTTCCTAAATGCTTTTCTCGAAGCTAATTCAAGACATGCTTTTTCAGCCCAGTATGTTTTTCCAGTACCTGGAGGTCCATATAGTATAATCTGTTTCTTCCGATTGAGAGTACTCTCAATTTGTGCAATTAATCCATTTAGACTATCTAATGTCTTTTGAGGCGACTTCACAGCTTCTACATTATCACTAGCTGGTAAGTCTATAAGTGCTTCAATCGCAATTAAATTATCTAGGTCTTTATATTGATTTACTGTTGTTCTTATTCCTTCAGCTGGATTTGGTAATTTCGTGTTCTCAAGTTGCTGCCATTTTACATTTATAATATGTGGAAAATCAAGTCCTTTTCGATATTCATATTCACCTATAACCCTACCAACACCTAATGCTTTATGCCCATCTGACGCTATCACTATATCATTTGGCTTTATATCTCTAAAAAAATAGTGCACTTGTGATGCTGCTCTGCCAATAGCTGAAGGTGTATTAGGATTTGTGTCTGAAAGTACTTTTTTAATATGATCCTTTGCTTCTTTTGAGCTTAAATTATCCAGCTGATGTAGATCTCCAAGATTGGGCCATCCGATGGACATATATCCACCTTCAAGCATTTCTGACCAATAACTTTTTTTCCCATCTGAAGTACCAATTCGCCAATAGTTATGAACTGACCCAAATATCTCAAAAAGAACTTCTGTAAAATTATTAATAGGTATACCAGCCTTCATTGATTGACGCAAAAATTGACCTGCTAATGCATATCTTCCGTCTGACTTTATTGGTTTCTCACGCATTTTTATTAAATAGAAGTTTTGATAATCAACTGAATGAAAATCATCTAGTTTATCAGGAAACATCATATGAAAATACTTATGCACCCAACCTAAATTTCCATAATTCTCAAGCTGTGTATCAATATCCGATTGCAATTTAAGATATGTTGAATCTTCAAAGTCATTCTTCATTCCTGAGAGTAAATCACAACCTTTTACTAGTAAGTCACGTTTTTCACGCACCATCTCAATGGCTTCATTTATACTTAATTCTCTACTGTCTTTCGGAGTTCCAGTTATCCATTTACCATCTTCTTTGCGCTTGTATATTCCGAATTTAAAAGCACTTCCACCACCTATACCACCAAATCGATTCGTCTGGAGCTCATCGTCATTTTTAAATTCTAACCAGTATACAAGGCTTCCCCTGTTCCCATGATTAAACATTGTTTCTAACAACAATTCTCCGTCAAGACTCTTTAACCTATCAGGATTAAAATTCTTTTGAAAAATTTCATAACTCTCTTTAAGCTTATCTGGGCCCATAATTTTATTTTCACTAAGAAGTTTCTTATATTTTTCAGTTACTAAAGTCAACAGATCCATCTTTTTCCTCCTCATAATCATTAAATACTTTAATTAATTGTTACAAATCTACCCTCATAAATTAAAATCCAATCTAAATATCGCTGTTTCTCCAGTTGCATGATATAAGCTTGGCATTTAAAATTTGTTAACTTTTTTCAATTTTATTTCATTTATATGTGCTTGTTTAAGCTTATCATCTGCCAGACAATACTTGCCTAGCTTCTCATATATACCATCAATCTGTTCTTCATTTAACACTTTTAGTGATTCTAACAAATCTTTCTTAATGTGCTTCAATAAACTATTTCTCTTAATGACTTTGACATTCTTAGATGTTACTTTAATATTCTTAAGTGTACATCTTTCGCTGAATATGATATAGGATTTATATAAGTCCGCATTATCATTTCCCACTACAGATTTCAAAGCACTGATATGTCCTTTGTTCTGCTATATAGGATTAAAAAATTTATTTTTCTGTCTATTTTGGAGCGTTTGAGTCCAGTTCTTTTGCATTTCATCTCCAAAGATCCATCCACTATAATTTTTTGATTCAAAGACATAAATTCCAGTTTCAGATATCATAATCAAATCTATTTCGGTAGTAGATCCATTTTCCTTTGGTATATATAGGTTAGTCATTAATTTAGGCTCGCCTTCTAATTTTTCAAGGTATGAAAATATTAAAAACTCTCCGTAATTACCTTTATCAAATACTGTTCTAAAAAAACTATTGCCACTAGCAACTTTATAATTTGAACCCTTATACTTAATATGAATAGCATACATAGGAACCAATATCATACCTACTAATAAACTAAACATAAAAAAATAAAATAAATCTAACATTGCAATTATCCCCCTTAAATAATAATTAAGATTAATTACATTGTACTTAATTAAGTGATCTAATACAATAAAAGACTTAAAATTTTGTTATTAACTTGTGTTAAATCTCACCTTGAGATTAATTTTATAAAACATCACTTCTGATAAAACTGTAACCGAGCATATATTTTCTTGAGTTTTCTTTTTAATTTTAATACACATTTAATGAATTAATTACCTTTAAGAAATAAATAATTTATAAGATTATGTATAAATGTACCACCATTTGGAGTAGGTATTACTATAATTACTAGCTGAAATTAAGATTATAAATAAAAAGGCCAAATTCAATGAAGAACTTGGCTTATTTGCTCAACTAAGAAAAATATTTAAACTGTATTTATTCTTCTTTTCTCTAAAATTTATAATCTCGATTTAGACGCTAAACTTGTTTTATTCTGAAATCCACACTTATTTTTTATATATTTTTCTTTGCTGATATGATTTATAAAGTGATCTGATATATAGTTTTCATTACATTGGTATGAGCGGCTTGACCACCATATGAAATTACACCATTCTCAAACGTTCTTCTGTCATATCTTTACCCTTATTCAGCTTGACCACCATATGAAATTACACCATTCTCAAACTATACCCCTAAAGATAAATAAGCTATAATTGCTTGACCACCATATGAAATTACACCATTCTCAAACTAGCACAAATAGTTATTGCAGCACGACCAGGCTTGACCACCATATGAAATTACACCATTCTCAAACGTTTCGTTATCTTTTCTTACTGATGGATTCGCTTGACCACCATATGAAATTACACCATTCTCAAACTCTGGTTTATGAATATCATATCCAAAAGGGGCTTGACCACCATATGAAATTACACCATTCTCAAACGACAAGTGTTTCTCCATTCTTCTATCTTTGCTTGACCACCATATGAAATTACACCATTCTCAAACAAACCAGATCTCAACAATCTGGATTCGTAGGCTTGACCACCATATGAAATTACACCATTCTCAAACGATTAACATATAGTTATAGATTGTGTCAAGAGCTTGACCACCATATGAAATTACACCATTCTCAAACCTGAAAGTGACGATAATGAAAGTACATTTTGCTTGACCACCATATGAAATTACACCATTCTCAAACGAGAGTGAATCAGTGGTGGAAATAGAGATTGCTTGACCACCATATGAAATTACACCATTCTCAAACGCTTGTTGCTCTGCTAAAAGCTCAGCAAACGCTTGACCACCATATGAAATTACACCATTCTCAAACAGTAGGTGATGTGATGGCGAAGGGATTAAAGCTTGACCACCATATGAAATTACACCATTCTCAAACTGAGTTATTGTGTCGATATTTGTTATTATAGCTTGACCACCATATGAAATTACACCATTCTCAAACGATGCAACTAACTTCAAAGAGGGCATAACCGCTTGACCACCATATGAAATTACACCATTCTCAAACACATCCATATCTTTCTCGGTGTCATAACTAGCTTGACCACCATATGAAATTACACCATTCTCAAACCTTCAATGCTTAGTTCCTTTAACAAACAATGCTTGACCACCATATGAAATTACACCATTCTCAAACAATATTAGTTTTTACTAATCCATCTGTATAGCTTGACCACCATATGAAATTACACCATTCTCAAACTGATCTTAAAAATTATATTAAAAATATGAAGCTTGACCACCATATGAAATTACACCATTCTCAAACTTCATAATCTTCTTGCAAGAAATCGTTCCAGCTTGACCACCATATGAAATTACACCATTCTCAAACCAACCACAGCCGGTCTATATATGGTCTACTGCTTGACCACCATATGAAATTACACCATTCTCAAACATATTTGAGTGGCATACTAGGTTTTTAGCAGCTTGACCACCATATGAAATTACACCATTCTCAAACGGTAAGGTACAAGAAAGTTATATATATTCCGCTTGACCACCATATGAAATTACACCATTCTCAAACATTAGAATTATATAGAATTTATAATCCTAAGCTTGACCACCATATGAAATTACACCATTCTCAAACCACTTTTTCTACACTATAATCTATTCCTTTGCTTGACCACCATATGAAATTACACCATTCTCAAACCTCTAACATCTTCTTCCCCAATATGAGAAAGCTTGACCACCATATGAAATTACACCATTCTCAAACCTACACATAATTTATTATCAAACTTACCAGGCTTGACCACCATATGAAATTACACCATTCTCAAACGATGAAATTTACAGATTAGTCAATTTATCAAGCTTGACCACCATATGAAATTACACCATTCTCAAACAATGAGGACAAAGTTAATAAAAACGATGTAAGCTTGACCACCATATGAAATTACACCATTCTCAAACCATTACATTATTTACTATATCTATCTCTTCGCTTGACCACCATATGAAATTACACCATTCTCAAACTGCATATAACAATGAAACATTAAATTCAAAGCTTGACCACCATATGAAATTACACCATTCTCAAACAATAAAGGTAGTGATCTTATAGTATCAGTAGCTTGACCACCATATGAAATTACACCATTCTCAAACGGTAGACCATACATATATAGGCTGCGGTTGGCTTGACCACCATATGAAATTACACCATTCTCAAACATGGATTAGAAGATTATGCCTGGTTTTTAAGCTTGACCACCATATGAAATTACACCATTCTCAAACCTTCATCATTAGGATATATTAGATTATAAGCTTGACCACCATATGAAATTACACCATTCTCAAACATAAACATACGTATTTTTTTAAAGAAAATCGCTTGACCACCATATGAAATTACACCATTCTCAAACACTATATGAGATTGAAAAGATTATTTCCAAGCTTGACCACCATATGAAATTACACCATTCTCAAACGTAAGTATTAATTTAGACGAAAGTACTTATGCTTGACCACCATATGAAATTACACCATTCTCAAACAACATTAACAGTTCCAAATGTATTGGCTGAGCTTGACCACCATATGAAATTACACCATTCTCAAACCGAGTTCCCCCTGGCTGAACTGAAAATTTAGCTTGACCACCATATGAAATTACACCATTCTCAAACCTCAAATGTTAGCGCCACCACAACGCCGTAATTTCATATAGTGGTATTATTATACTATATTTCACATAAATCTTCATCAATTATATAGGAAATTTCTCTGCAATCTATTGATTCCATTAATTTACTTTGTATTATTACAAATCTAGTTTTGTTAAGTAGAAGCTTATTATAGATTTGAATAACTTCATCATCCGCAAAAAACTCTCTTAAGTTAACAAATACAAATATCTTTGTATCCATAAATTTTTCTGATATAGTAATATACTCTAATAACCTTTCCGTGATATTCTTACTACTATCATCAATTTCAATAGATACTCCCTTAAAAATATCAACTGGATCAATATTGTCAATCTGAACCAAGTCAAGTTCCTCATCAAAAAGTAGCTCCTGAACATATTCTGTAATACACTCTGATATCCTGCAGTAACTATCATACTCTTCCAAAGACTTGCTTTTTAGAAGATTATATAACTTGTTTAATATTTTTTTATCATTCAGATTAATATTGATGTAATCATTAACAATATCAACGTGCTTTGAAAATTTTATCTCCTGATTATTATCTGAAAAAACCAAATCACCAGAATTACCTGCAATTTGCTCATATATATCTAAAACAACATTTCTATACATTGGCTTGTTCTCAATTACTATAACAGGAATTATATTTTCATCAAATTCAATTTGCCTAGCCCAATTTATACTAACTAGTTTTATAATACCACCAGCCTCTCATCCGTACTAAGTACCGTTGATTGTATTTCTCCAACCACAATTTCTATTTTTGAATATTGCTTTTCAGTGATTGCTAACATTTGTACTAATCCTACTTCTGGTTTATTTTTCCTCACATTCTCCATGATATTTCTACATACGGTCTGATTTAATGCCAATTTTGTATAAACAGATTCTTGCATCATCATAAAACCATTTTTAATTAAGAATTTACGAAATTGTGTATAAGCTCTAATTTCACTTGAACTTCCAACTGGAAGATCATATAATACCATAACCCTCATAAATCTATAACTCATTTCGGTAAAACCTGATCAAGGCAATATCATTATAGTTAAGGGCATCGAATATGCTTTTTGTGTATTGAGATATAGTATTTGCAACATTACTCCTTGCTTTATCAATAATAATACTCTTATTCAAAACATTAACTAGTTCCAATTTCTCTGATAATTCAAATTTGTTCAAATCCATATCTACCACCTTTCTATCAATTAGTATTCTAAAGGGTTCCATTAAATCAGATGCCAGATTAAATTGATTAAACATATTGTTATGAAATAGTCCTAGTTGTGTCATATATCCATTTGCTACTATTTCTCGTGCGAACGCAGAAAGTATAATACTATATCCATAATTCAATGCAGCATTTGTTGTATTCTCATCCGCCCTAGTGAACTTTTTACCAAATAAGGCATTAAAGTATACTTTTGCAGCATGCCCTTCCCTGTTGGTCTTATCATTCGTTTCAATATGCTCTACATACTCTTCTAGCAACAAATATTCCTCAAGTCCTCTTTCTCTAAGATGTTCTGATTGTTTTTTTACTTTTTCCCTGACAATTTGTGTCCAAACTTCCGATTTAATATCTATACTCCACTCTATTTGATTTCGATATTTCACACTAGTATCATGTGAGCCATAGTATGATACCAGCTCAGATGATGGGTTTCTTTTTTCATTGCAAAATATTACTTTTACCTTTTTCTTTGTTAATTCTGAGAGCAAAGCAACAGTTATAGAAACAGCTGTAGATTCAATAATGACCATATATATTTCATTTATAAATATTCTTGTTATTTCGTGGTCATTTCTTACTGTCATATAATTCATTTTGAAATCTAGCTTTGCTCTATTTGAAATAACAATTGTTCGCCAGCTCATAATTGAGAAAGCAGGTCTAAACTATTTTCAAATAGACCGGTAATGGATTGATTAATAAGTTTAAACTCCTTTACATCAGCTAGATTAAATCCTAGCTTTCTTCTTCCAATCCCAAATCCAAGAGGCTTAAAGTCATATGTTGAAGTTTTATTGGTTAACAAATTTAGTAGATTAAGCAACATCTTGATCTGTTCTTCAACTACAAGGTCGCAAAATTTATTTCGCATTTTAGCATCATTAAATACATCATATTTATTATTTGTTGATTGAACATAGATATTTGAATTTAATTTATTAACCAATGCATCATATAATTTATAATTATTTTCTTTCGTAATATCATCTGAGAATTTTTCAGCTTTAAGATCTTTATTTTCTTTTTGATTGTTTATAAATTTAAAGATTTCCTTTATATATCTTTCCTCATCTTCACCTAAAAGTAATTGGATTGCATTATCTGCACAAAAGTTTTCTCCTGTCCTTCCACCTACATAGTAATAAAATCCATTATATTTAATTAAAGAACCTATTCGCAGCTTAACATTAATGATTTTGAAGTTTTCAATTGTTTCACCTGATTTAGTAGGAACCTGACTGAAAATATATTCTGTAAATCCTTCTACCGATTTCACATTATTTGCCAAGTACACAGGAACTCCTGTAAGTCTACTAATACTTTTCCTTGCTCCTTTTTTATTTATAATATCACAGGAATATGGAATTAGGTAGGCTATCTTTATGGATGTATAACCCCCATATTTTGTCACATCAGCTAGTCGCAGATCCCCTGTCTTACTTCCCATATAAGAATGTGCTTTGGAATCTCCCTTTTTATGCAAAGTCAAATCAAATAATTGTCCCTTTTGCTCAGTAGGTCTTCTTGTTACTCGTACATCATTACTTTTCATTTGATAATCAACCATTTTCTTACTGTCACCATTTCTGCCATCCCATGCAATGTAACCATCTCTCTTTATTAAGAAATCATACATTCTGCTAAGATTGTATTCTCTGAATCCTGCTTCTTTAACAAAATTAGCTGGTGATCGAGTAAATTTAGTATCAAATACATTTCCTACAACTATATTTAAATAGGCATCTTTGGCATGATGAAGATCATTTATATCTCTTACTTTTATAAATTTCATATCATTTCTAAAAGCAGATACATTTTCTGCTTTAACATATATAATATGCGAATCCAAATATAACCTTTGCATTATTTCTGCAACAGCCTTTGTTGACTGACTTGTTTCTATAAGTTGCCTAGCTATAAAATCTGCAAGCTCATTTGTTCCAAACTCTTCTTTTCTTACTAATCGTTCATATTTTCTGGTTGATATGAAACCTTTTTGATATAAGTAATCCCAAGTCTTTTTCATTTTAGCTTGAATTGCAGGATTTATTGGATAGTTATCACTTTTTTCATTATTAATCACTCTCTTTACAAGTACTAGATTATCGAAGCTATCATCCTTTGTTTTTGATCTTGGATAAATATGATCTATGTCATAGTCCTCACCAGACATCAACTTATCAAGATTAATTTTCTCACCTGTATATAAACATTTACCCATTTGAAGATAATATAAATATAGTTTTTTACTTCTCAATTGACCATCACTCCGACCTTGTATTTCTTTCGGCCAATCTATTACTTCATCTTTACATGATGAATATAGCTCTAATAATTTTTTCTTTCTTGTATCTGTGCGCTTCTTATTAGCTTTATTGCTTCTAACTGTTTCTATGAATATTTTTTCAGGCTCTCTACTCATTATTTTTTTGATTTCTTCCATAATGAGAATTGACTGCCAAATCATTCTTTTTACTCCAGGTGAAACATAAAGTTCATCAAGCATTTCATGTGATATTTCTTCATTAGGATTTATTAATAAATCATTTATTTCCTTTATTTGTTTGATATAGTCATATTTATTACTTAATAATTGCATTAGATTATTTGTCGTGTTTCTCATAGCGTTAATAACATTTCCAACTTCACCAGTTGAGTAATCTGTAAACTCATCACATATAATTTCTGTAAGAAATTCTTTAGATAATCTTCCCCATTCCTTATATCTTAGCTTGCATATTTTATTAATCTGTGAGGAAGTCAGTTTGTCAGCATAGTTATCTTTTATCCTTTTTTTAATGGAATTGTGTTCGTTAGCATATAAAGTTATCCATTTAATAATATCTTCAACCATTTCATAGTTAAATTTTTCACCCAAAACAGATTTAAAATCTCTATATGATTTTAAATCTGCCTTAACTTCATCATCTATTCCTGTAATTGTTGCATTACCTTCGCACTCGCCTTCACATTTCAAAAATTCAAGAATTTTTTTTACTGTTACTTTTCCTTTTTTATCTGTATCCTTAAATAGACTATCAATCATTTTATTTCTTGTAGATACAGAAACCTTCTCTCCATTGCAGCGAATATTATTAAGTTCATTAAGCAAAGTATATTCGCTATAAAGCAAAGAACTCTTTGGAATTACATCTTTTCCCCTAAGATATGTACATTTGTTAGTCATCTTCCTTATAAAATTATCATGACTTGCCTCTAAATCAATTATATCATCAAAATTCCAAGGTGTAATTTTTTCATCACTATTTTTTACAGCCCATGCAAATCCATTTTTCTTTCCTGCATGATACGTGTTTATTGGCCCAACATAATACGGAATTCTAAATGTCATAATCTTCATAATTTTATCCTTTACACTTAACTTTCCATCTGTTTGATTTAAAAAATCTAAATAACCTGATGCATTATCTAAAATAAGTTTTAATTCTTCTTGATGTATTTGGTATGGAATTACTCCATTTTCTTTCACTCTCTGTAAAGGCAAGTATTTATCCAAACTAATTTCTTCAAGAATATATTCTTTTACTGGACTATCTTCTACTTTTTCTAATAGGGCTTTTAATGTTTTATAAAAGTCTTCACGACTACATTTTTTATCTCCATCCCCTATATAATTCTTATAATTTGTACTATTTGAATCTTTTTCTGAAAATAATCTTTTATATTCCTCTTGTGAATAAGCTTTTATTATTTTCTTTAGTGTGGTAAGTTCTTCTTTATGTTTTTGATATAATTCCACTTTTGATTCAGAAAGACTAAGCTCTGCTTTCTTTATGCCATTTAATAATACAGTGTCATATATTTTTTTAAGATTGTCTATAAGCACGATTCTATCTTCTAATACTTCTTCATATAAGTGTCTAACTTCATCATAGACTTTATCACTAAAAGAAATTTTAACAACATCATTTTCAAGTTCTTTATATTCAGGATTTCCAAATACCTTCTCTAAAGATTCTTTTGTACCTATTGCGAGTCCAAATATACTTTCTAGCTGTTTTGATTTTCCAAATAGATATTTTAACTTCTTTTTCTTATCCGTCTTTGTTAATCTTTCATTTAAGATAACATCCTTAATTTTACTTACTAGTTCCACTGTTACCTCAATTCCATTTGTATCGACATCATTATTATCAAAAACTTCATGTATACTTTCGTCTAAAGATGATGATGTATCAAACTTATCTCCTTGATATAGGAAATGACCTCTATTCTTTAGAATATGGTGGATAGCTAAATATATAAGACGAATATCATACTCTTTTTCCCCTTTTATCAACGCTGCTCTTAAATGAAATATTGTTGGGAATTCACTATAATAGTCTTTATCGTTATATTTATCTCCAATAAATAGCGTATGTTTTTCAACAACAGTCTTATCTTCCATATAAAATTTACTGTCTTCCAATCTTTGATAAAACCCTGGATCCACTTTGCAAATTTCTTCTGCCATTAACTCTTGAAACAAGTCTATTCTTGCATTTCTACGTTGCAACCTTCTTCTAGATGTTCTGCTCACCCTTCTGCTTTCAGCAGTCTCAGCCTCATCAAATAGCCTTACACCCCACATTTTATGACCATTACATTTATATAATTTATACTTATCATCTGTAACAGCCCAGCCTACTGAATTAGTTCCAATATCAAGTCCAACATAGTATCTCTCGTTTTTTTTCATCTTGACAAACTCCCCATCTTAGGTTATTATTACTTTATCTCAAAGGTTGACCACCATATGAGATTACACCATAAGTTCAAATAAAAATTTATTCAAATCGCCTCAAGGCCGCCCGATGTAGGGCATTTTTTTTACATTTTTTTATCACTCACAACCTTATTTTAAGTTTTTTTCATTTAGATAGTAGTTATTACCTAATTTCTGATTATACAATATAGCGATAGTTATATAAATTACTCCCATAACTCACATATAATTTTAATTAAGTGAAGTTTTTTTATTAAATATGTATACATTAAAAACTTAGATAATTCTATTGTAACAAATACTAGCAAATAAACAAGCAATTCTTTCTATTTTTATTATACAATCAATTAAATATAATTATATGTTATAACGATAATAATAGGAAAACAACCAAGATTTATCTTAGCTGTTTTCCTATTATTATTTTCATAGATTTCTTTTATATATCTACTAGCTTTTTGACCCCTTATTGCGTGATAGTAACTTTCACCTCTTTAAAGAACAATTTCACGAGAATTACCTAGTTTCATTTTTATTTTTATTTAAAATTTATAAAAATTATATTATTTAATTAGCATATCTTGCAGTATTTCTAAGTGTTATACTTTCTTAAGGTCTTAAACTTTCCAATATATGTATATACTTTTTATTGTTAAACCAGCAACACGCTGTTTTAACGTGCAAGTCCAGGGAAATATAATTTTTTTACTTACTCAATTCTGCCTAAAACTTACTACCCCCGGGGGTCTAACTTCATCAACTCTCCCATCATTTATTTAGGGTTGGGTGAATACCCTGTTCCCTTGTCACTAAGTTCTTTTTTATTGTTAATTTAATCACCTCTAATTTTTTTATACACCTCTGATAATTTTCCAACCACCTCACCTGTATTAACATTAACAAGCTCATTACCTATTTCCGTATATTCATTTGATTGATATTTTCTAGGTAACAATTTTATATTATCAACTAATTTTATAAAACACCAATGATATTTATTATTTTCTGTGGGATAGTCTGTAATCAATCGCAAAACACCGTATCTACATAAGTTTAATAAAAATTCACCTATAACATCCGTTAAGTCTGGAATACCCTCAAATTCTTTTTTATCTAAATATGTTAAATAAGTATTTATAGGTATCGTAACAAAATCCTTTTTTAGCCAACTTACTACTCCTTTAACCAGTATATAATCTGACTTCTGTCTCTTTATATACTTATTAATAAAGTTCGAAAATATATATGTTTGCCATATTCGTCTATCACAATTAAATACAATTTCCCCTTGTATTTTATAGTTAAGATAAGTAGGAATTTCATTAACTGTTAAATTAAGGTACTCATTAGCCTTCTTCCACAAGTGGGTATGTAATAATTTTTCTTCTCTTCCATACATTCTGGGGTTTTTTTCACGAAGTTCACTAATCAACTGACGTGTTTTTTCTTTTTGTTCTTCAATCCATTTGGCTTTTAATTCTTCTCTTAATTTCTGGTTCCGCATATTCTCTTTTTCCTCTATCAAGTACTCATCTTCTAACTCTATCTCTTTCTCTAAAACTTTCCTATTATAAATCCATCTTTTATAATCAGTAACATTTTCGATTATGATTGTTTCAATTCTTGAACGATCAAATTCCTTATTGAAGAAGAACCTTGATAGATCTATTTCAATAGTGGAGATATCTAGTCTTTCAATTTTTTTATGCTTTTCTAAGTCAATGCCATGTGTTACTTTAATTTCAACAAATAACTGAATATCCCCTTTAATTAGTATTATATCAGGGATAATGTCTTCTACTGTTTCTTCTAATAACACATGATCAAAATAAAAATAGATTGGTTTACTAATAGTACAAACCTTCGTTTTAAATGAAGCAATAACTTCAGGAATTTTTATGTAATTATATTTTGTTAATACTTCCTTTGCAAATAAATGTAAAGCAGATTCAAGAGAAAAATTACAGTCACAGTTATTGCTATGAGCAAAACACCAACTACGAACTTCTCCTAATCTTGCAATTAATATATCCCCACAACTTGGGCATGTACAATTACAATCCAAACCCCTTTGTTTAACTTCAGATATATGAATTAAACTTCCATTTCTTAGACCAAATGGATTCAGTATATCCATATTTACCCCTCTTTATAATTATTCTAATATAATTTTATAATAATCTAAAAAAATTTACTTCGTAATTAATATCATTTTTAAGGACTAAAAACATTTATCAAGATATGCTCCTTTTTTTGATAGATGTTGTTTATAATATTTAATTTTTATACTTGAGTTACTTCTTAGCCTTAGCTTTCTTAATTTCATATTCCATTATTCTTCCATACTTTTGTATCTTTTGAGCAAATTTAAGTTCATAGTTATAACACTCATATTCATCTTGATCAACTATACAGAAATATAGGATTTCTTGATGAATAACAATTAGCTGACTTACCGCACTGATGTCTCCTCGCACTAATGCTTGTTCTAAATAATCAATCGCATCATCATAATTACCCTTTTGAGCTTCTTCCATTGCCCAATATCTAAATGCTTCAACTGGAACATCTTCATTAGTATCATCTATTTCTATGTCATCTTCATTACGTCTGATATACTCATCAATAATGTTTTCGTTCTGCTGACGCACTTCTGTAAGAATACTGTCCATTTTAGACTCAAGTTGTGCAAAATAGTCCCTATCAATTTGTTCTTCTGTCTTATCAGCCAAATTTCCATGTAAAAGCTCATCAACTGTTATACTGAGTATTTCTGCTAAGTCAGAAAGTTTGTAAAGATCGGGAAGACTACTTCCACATTCCCATTTTGTTACTGCCTGTCTTGACACACCACACTTCTCAGCCAATGCCTCCTGTGTAATATTTTGGACCTTCCTTAATGTTGCTAAATTTCTAGAAAAATTCATTTTCATTTCATTACCTCCTGGTTAATTATTTGATAATATAATCATATATCTAATCTCCCTACTTAACCATTAACCAGGAAGAACATTCTGCTACACTTAGTTGCAAAAAAGTAAATTATTATTATTGTTAATACTTGTATTGATTTACCTTTTAATAAGAGCTGTATATCTTATTTCCCCTTACTAATATATCCCACTTTAATAGTATTACAATCTTAGAATATTTTCAATATTAGTTGATTATAATATCTTTAACATATTTTTTCTATGTATATTTGATTCTGCGTAATAGTTAGACCCCCGGGGGGTCAAAAAAATTCCCCAAACCGAAGTCTGAGGAAACATATATACGTTATCCATTTTTATTAAAAACCTTAAAACCCTTTGATATCAACCTATTTCTTCTCTATCAACACAACTGTCTCAACGTGTGTTGAGTGTTTGTCACAGATACTGTGCCCGAGGGGAATTTTAGGGCTTAAGATATGCGGGAACATATCTATAAGTTAACTACGTATTAGTTTCCACAAATTGTATCTTCATCCCATTTGGATCCTCGATAAAAAAATATTTAACCGATGGCTTGGGTTGAATAATATCTGATAGAATGGTAACATTCTGTTTTTTTACAAATTCATACACTTCTTCAACAGAATTCACAGTAAATCCCCAAGATATATCTGACCCAATGTTGATGATTTTTTTATTGCTATCCTGTATGAGTTCTATTTGCGCTTCATCATCTCCCATAAAAACAATGTTAAGATTAGGAGCAGGACTTAAACGGCTTTTTATTGGTATCCCTACAATCTCCTGATAAAATTGAACTGATTCTTCTATATCCTTAACAAATAATGTACTAAAAGAAAATTTCATGATATTCCTCCTAAATGAATTCTATTTTGATCCCTTTGATATTATCCGCTATTTAAAGTTTAGCCATTTCCTCACATTTATCGTTTTCGTCATCGTTTTCCATGATTCTATCAAGTAGCATTGTAATCATTTTAGGTAAAAATAATGAAATGGGAAATGCTGATTTCTTATTTTGCATTACTGATATTCCCAAGAATAATTTTTAATCCATTCAAAATTTGATAATATTCTTCTTCTGAAAGATTCTTTTTATATATTTCACTTAGTTCATCGAATATATCTTTTATACGTGGAGCGATTTCTTCGCCTTTTTCAGTTAAGTAAATTTGATAACAACGCTTATCTTCAAGACTTTTTTCT
Source organism: Natranaerovirga pectinivora (assembly GCF_004342165.1). Taxonomy (NCBI): domain Bacteria; kingdom Bacillati; phylum Bacillota; class Clostridia; order Lachnospirales; family Natranaerovirgaceae; genus Natranaerovirga; species Natranaerovirga pectinivora. The sequence goes on from NZ_SMAL01000005.1 coordinate 39,498, forward strand.
TTAATCACATAGCCACTTTTGACTAAACTATTCACTGCCTTTGTAACAGTAGACTTTCCAACATTTAGCAAGTCACACATCTCCGTTTGACTTATCCCTTGCTTTTTAATAATAACGTATAAAAAATCATGTTGACCACTTCTAATACCATAGTTTTCAAGTTTTTTATTTATAATACTTTGCGTACTACGGTAGATTGCTGCCGCATATCTACCAACAGATTCTTGCTTCACACTATCACCTCTTGAAATTGGTTTCTTTTGCAACCATTTTTAGTATAGCAAAAACTAGTTTGCTTTGCAACTAATTTTTATGCTCCCTAAACAATCTACTATCACTTGGTTTTTATTATATATCTCACAGCATATATTTGGAAAAAAGATATACATCTATCCTGTCTCCACAACCTAAACTTTACTTAATCTGTCAACTCAACCCCATCCAATTTGGGGCTCATTTTTTTCTCGACTTATACCCCCGATATGTTTCTATGAATACATATCGAGGGTATAAGTCGATAGACAAAATTACTTTTCTATTTTAGAAGCTTATAAACCTAGAATTTGCAAGGTCTTCTGGACTTTACCTTTTAGACATCAACGCTACACTCTCTACATGTGTTTCGGCATTGAATTGATAATACTACGCAAAGATATTATTTATAATAACCTATATCTTTTTAAAGCCATAGTGTTGATTAAATAAAACAATATCACGAAGAAAATTTGCATACTTATATAAAATAATATATCCCCTATTCCTTTACCGTAGAGTAATACCTGCTTAATTGCACTACAGCCATAATATATTGGAGTAATATAAGCTAACTTACCAAGATTATAGGGAATTGTGTCAATGGGTATTAGTCCAGAAAGGAAAACCTGCGGTAATATTACTACGGGAACAAATTGTATGATTTGAAATTCATTATTAGCGAATATTGATGCAAAAGCACCTATGGAAACAGCTGCTATTGCTAATAATATCATGATGATTGAGGTCAATGCTACAGACCCATTAAATTCTATCTTTAATACGTATTTTACGAACAGGGTAATCATTACACTCTGAAGGGCTGCAAAAATTCCAAACCCTATAGTATATCCGCCAATAACCTCTCTTCGTTTAATTGAGGTAATCATCAGCCTCTCTAGCGTACCTGTAGTTCTTTCTCTTACAAAGGATATTCCTGCTATTAGGAAAACAAAGAAGAATGAAAGTATTCCTAAAAAAATGTAGCCCATGCTATTGAAGCTTGATAAGCCTACTTTTCCTACAATAAACCCCACCTCCATTGGTGCCTTAGATTCTAAGCCTCCTAATGCCTCAGTAGTTACATTAACTACAAGCTCAGTTTTAACGCTACTGGGCTCATACATGAGAATTTGAATCCCCTCCTTATCTATTGTAAGTATAGCGTCTGCATTACCTTTTTTTAAAAATTCTTCCTTATTGATGTTTTCACCTATCACAGCAATATTGGTATCCTTCCCACTTAGCGCCTCAATTATTGCTGCTGGCCCTTCTACTATAGCTATTTTAGGGGTATAGCTAGTATCCCCTAATAATAGATTTATTAAGGTCAATATCATAAGGGGAGCAAAGAGCATTAGAGCTAAGGAGCGTTTATCATTTTTTACTTGCTTTATAATCCTTTTGATAAGACTAAACATAATTAAACACCTCCATTAGCCGTAAAGAATAATTCTTCAATTGAGCCAGATTGTGTTCTTGCAGCTAAGTCCTTCACTGCTCCATAAGCAATTAAGATACCGTTATATATAATGGCTGCATGTTCACACTTCTCCACCTCATCCATTACATGTGTTGAAACTATAATAGTTTTCCCATTTTCCTTTAACCTGTTAAACTCCTGCCATATTGATTTCCTCAATACAGGATCAATCCCTACTGTTGGCTCATCTAATATCAAAATATCAGGATCATGTAGGAGGGCTATAGCTAAGGATAGTCTTTTTTTCATACCTCCAGAGTAGTTATCAACGATCTTAGCTGCATCGTCCTCTAAATTAACTAGCTTTAATATCTCTTTTATTGAATTATGGAGTCCCTCACCCTTAAGCCCCATGAGACCACCAAAAAATCTCAAATTATCAAGACCCGATATATCGTTATATAATGCTTCATTCTGAGGCATAAAGCCAATATCCTTAAGAATTTCTAAATTAGGCATTTTATTACCTCTTATGTAGATTTCACCTTCGTCTCCATTTATAGCACCAATTATCAACCTAATCAATGTAGTTTTTCCAGCGCCACTGGGTCCCAATAGACAAATAAGATCTCCTTTTTCAACCCTTAAATTTATATTATTCAAAATCTGCTTTTTCCCAAAGGCCTTAGATATATTACGTATCTCTATCATTTATTTCAGCCCTTTCAGCTTACTTATTAAACTTCATACATATTATTATATATGTTTAAATATTAATTAGAACTAACTCTTTTCACAAAACCTATACCTTAACGCAAAAATCCCCCAAACTTATTAGTCTGAGGGAATATAAAACACACTTTAATACTTACCTAAAATCCTTCAAAGCCTTTGATACCCAGTCTATTTCTTCTCTATCAACACAACCGTTTCAACATGTGTGTTGGTTATAAGGTGATACTAATACGCATATTATGGAGTTTTGCATATTATTGTCCCCCTTTACTTAATATATTTATAGATAATAAGCGGCTATAATTATTACTTTTAGCCACTTAACTTAATATAAAGTAGCAAGTAGAAAAAGGCTTTGCACCAGCAAATTTCATTTGCTAATGACAAACTATTTCATCCATATATTACAGCTGGATAGTTTAGAATACCATGTATAATCTCAAATAATGTATCCGCATTATCACAATTTCCAACATCAACTGAAATTACTCCCTTCTCAGTAACTATATATGCATAGTGGTGATTACTATCCTCATTATATTGTAAATAAGCATCCATAACTCCATTATTCACGTTTATCAACTCATCAATTTTAGTATAGCTTCGTTTGAAACCATCCAACAATCTTTTATTAAGAAACTCTTTGACCTCTGCCTCTGTCAAATGATAATCTTTAATTCTATATTGAACTTGCATATCTTCTTCTTGATAAATAAAAATCATTGACTCTGAAGTAACATATTCTGTATCATAGATTTTATGTTCAACAGAAACTTCAAATCCTTCTGGTACTTTAACAGTATAGAAAAAATTAGAATTATGGACCATCTTTGTATTTTCTTTAAAATTTGTTATACAAGGATAATCAACCCAAATTTTAGGTTTTGTTAAATTATATATTTCTTCTTCTGTTTCGTCTAACTCAGTCTCTAAAGCTGCTTTAATATCCATCGCACCTTCAATAGTAGACCAACTAAAAGTGCTACTTCCATTATCTCCACTATACACAGCGATTTTTCCATATAGGTTATTATATTCATATCCTATATAATAGCCATTTCCACTAAACATGTTAAAATTAGGTGTCTTTGCAGGTTTAAGTACTTTAACTATTCCTTTTTGCAATCCAATTCCCATACCGTAGGCTTGACCTGAAACAATATAATAATCCCTATCCTCAAGTAAAATCTCACCAGTAATTAAATAAGAAGTTATACCACCCGCATTTTTATTAATCATATAATTTACATTAGCATGTGCTTCTTCTATCTCACTTTCTAAGAGTGTTTTCTGTTCATTCAACTCTAAAACACGCTGATTAATTGAATTTTGGTCGATTTCATAAGGAATATCAACCCATATTCTATCTATGTATGGTATTTCTTCTGGGCTTCTATAATGAACTCCTCCATTGCTATCCACCATGACTGTTTGAGCATTATTGTCCCAACCTACTTTAGCACCTAAAGCTTCTAATACGGCCCTTATTGGCAAATAAGTCTTTGAATCAATAATAACAGCTGCAGTATCATTTAAGACAACATTTCCATTTACTGTAATATAATTTTTATCAACAGGAACTTCAATGTATGTTTTTCCTTTACTTACACTAGCTGTTTTTGTTTCTTGATTCCAATCTACTGTAGCACCTATTGCTTCCATTGAAATTCGTAAAGGTACTTGTGTTCGACCGTTTATATCAACAAATGGAATTCCTGTTTTACTTGTAAAGTTTACTTCAGCGCCATCAATATTCACTTTAACATTACCTGATGAAGCGCTTATGTTAGGCATGTACGAAATTAATAATACAGTTAAAATAGCAATCATCTTAAAAATTATTCTTCTCATTTTTTATTCTCCCCTTAATTTATGTGAAATGTATTTATTGAAGATTTTTTTCTTCTTATTACTCAATAACTATAGTTAGTTCTTTATTTTTTCTACCTCAGAAATATCTACCCAAGTATTTGTATACATTGTAATACCTGCAGCCATAGAAGCAACATTGATTTGATATTCATCATAAATTTCTTCTCCTAATACATCCGTTATTAATTGCCAATATACTTTAGCTTGTCCATTTGATACATCTGTTACCGTCCCATAAAAATAGCAAAAATACCCTCGCATCCTAACTACATCATTTATATTTAAAAGTTGTGTGTTTGTATCGTTATATAAATAATCGTTTATACTTATCCCTTTATATAAGTTGCCCTCTGCATCATAAATATCTCCATAGTAATAACTATATACATCTGCTAGACCTTGCGAACCAAATGGTACAATAATGTTTCCATCATTTGTTATGACAAATTCATATTGGCCTTCAATATCATTAATTATAATTGAGCCATCAATAAAATCTGCTATCGCAAGACCGCCCATTGCATACCCATTATTAACTGCTCCAATAATTACTTCAAGATCATAATTAAAATCTAAATCTAAGACAGCAATTTCAACTGCATCAAATAGTGCATACCCATTTTCATCATAAAGATTTAGTGGAAAGAACTCTTCAACATAACCAATGTTGGTTGCCCCATCAATAAAAGTAATCCAAAAAGTATATTGTTCAAAATAAACCTCTACTATGTCATCTACGCCATCCCCATTAAAATCATACGTAAACTGCTCAATATTTCCAAATTCATACCGCCTCAATTCTGTTTGTAATGAAATTGTTAAAATATTACTTTTAGGTACATCACCCTCAGGCAAATCTTCTTCATATTCATCTTCGTTTGATGCATCTGAATTACCCGAATGTACATCATCGATTTTTAATACTTTAGACTCCGTAATTACTTCTTTTTCATCTTTAACATTTTCTCTTAAAAATCGAAAGAATTCAACAGTTTCAAGGTTATTTGCGGGTATATCATTATATACTAACGTATAAAATTCGTATTCTCCTTCTCCAATACTTTTATATTGGAGAGTAGCAACTACGTCTACACCTTTAAAATTTAAAACTCCTGAAATTGTAACGTACTTCTTGCCATCTTTTGCAGGATCATAGAGCTCATAAGTAGGTGATGATAAACTACTATCAATTAATTTTCCTAATGTATACCCACTTTCTTCATCGACTAACGACTTAATTTCTTTTACTTCTTGAGAATTTATTGTATTTAATATTGCACTTTTAGCATCCTGTTGGTTTATTTGTGAACATGCCGAAAAAGCCATTAATACAAGTAAGAATAAAACAATTAATAATTTCTTCATAAAATCCTCCTATCTTATTTTAATTTTAAAATTAACTTTTCAAATTTAATTCATTAAAATTATACTAAGTTGTTGTACTTAATTTCTTTAGTAACCCTTTCTACTGTTATTAATATCCTTGTTTTACTTTTTTTGAACCTTCTCAAAATGATTGTTTTGCGAAGTGTTCCCAAAACATCGCTTTTGCGACGTCCACACAAACATCCCTTTTTCGAACAAGTAAAAAAATACCTTTATGATTGTAGAATCATTAAATCAATTTTTTCATTTTTTCTTATCTCTTAGCAAAATGTTATTTACTAATTCAATAGAAGCGCAACATTTTTTACAAATCTCATTATGTCGTTTAAAATCGTCTAATTCTGTTTTTCTATTATTAACTTGCACTTCCATTTTTTTTAACTCTGATACCATCTTAGTTTCTAGCTCTTTTCTAAAGGTATCAAATAGCCCCTCTATTTTTTTTGTACCAACTTCCTCCGAAATCTTACTTTGCTGTTTTTTATCATATATAGCAATTAATAAAACAATGACTGAAGAAATACTAGTAAATACTTCAACAATGATTTTTATAGTGTAAGGTAAAAATGTAGTGAAATAGATATAGCTACTCTTTTCATAAGAGTAGAAACTATCTAAAACCTCACTAAGATTAATAGTATAATTTTTTAAAACTTCATTTCCAACTAGAAAAACCACTGCTAATATCAACAAACTCATGGATATATCAACCCCTAGATCCACATCTTCATACGTTAGATTTCTTTTCTTATTAGCTCTGACACTAATTGGGATCCTTATTAATGTTGATATTGAAATACAGATTATGGCAATCCAATATGTACCTATTTTAATCTTATTTTCAAGTTCTTGATATGTCAAGTCTGAGTAGTCAAAATATAAGTGAAAGTTCTTTAGCTTGATAATTTCATCTAAAAAAGTAATTTCTTGTTCTCCTAAGTGTTCCTTTATATTAACTATAAATTTTTCATCCCCTGGAGAATATTGCTTAAGTTCAAGACTACTTTTAATATTATCAAGACTAGCAGTATCATAAATTCCAATTTCCGAAAAGTAATTATAATCATTTATCAGCACTTTATTTAAAACACTACTTAAATATGTTAAATCACTTTTATGTTGAAAAAAGAGAAAACTAATAAACAAAATAGAAGCTAAAAAGCTAATAGCTATTCCGATAAAAAAGCCCTGTCTTAGATCTCTTATTGTAACAAATTTTTCGTTAGTTATTATCACAAACATCCCCCTTTTACTAATTCAAACTATAAAAATTGCCTATCGCTTAATAGTTCGCAAAATATCGCTTTAACGAATACTTCATAAAATAACTCTTTTGCGTAAAGTTGTACCCACTTGAATTCTTGTTTTTCTTGGACAGTTAAAAATTTTATTGATTAAAGTAGCTCTTATTAAAAACTTCACTGAGTACACTCTTCATAGCCCTATCAAGTTTTACCATATTATCTGTCATAAACCCAATCATTCTATCCCAGTTCTCTTCATCAAATAAATTAACATCATTTAAATAATAAGCAATTCTACTTGCCTTTTTTTCATCTAGCCTTTGCCAGTCTAGTTCATCTCCAAATGAACATTCTATCTTTTTTTTATAAGTAATTACTTTGTCAAAGATTTGTTTATTTTCTTCCTGAGTCAATTTACTTATCAATAAATTAACTCGTGCATAATTTGATGTTACTACAAATTCATATGCTAATCCACTATAGCCACATCCACAGCTTATCCAATTTTCTTTTGACGGACTGATATTTTTAAATAGATCAGACTTCTCATTCATAACATTTAATAACTGATTCCAAAATTTTAATCTAACCGTATGTCTGTTTTGTTTTTTTTCTTTGTTTACTAACTCTTCTTGTTTCTTATTTGCTATTTTAATTAAATAGTCTTCTGCATCTTTGATTGGAATTATTTGCTCTGTATCAATGAGTACCTGATTTCTTAATTCATAAGGTGTCACCTTGATGCACTTAATTTTGACATTATGCTCTAATAACCACATCACCGTAGATGTGACTTCTTTTCTAAAGTTGGCTGCTATTAAAATTATTCTCTGATCCTCACTGTTAATTTCAACTTCGCTAAAATCCTCTACTCCTAAAAATTCAGAAAGAACTTTCTCCGCAAGTTCACAACTTCCTTGCAACTCCAAATATTTCTGAAAAATATCCTTTATATCTGCTTTAGATAGTCCTGAGCAATAAGATGCATATTTAAGAGCTTGCCATACTACATCACGTCCACTATCATCTAGCTTATTCTCTATTATAACTAGGTTCCCATTTTCATCAACAGCCAGTAGATCCAATCTTTCCTTTGTATCATCAAACCCACTAAATTCTTTTTGAATAATCAATAGCCTTTCGCCAAGCATATCTGTATTTTTACAAATCCATTCTTGAAGATGCTTTCTCTCCTTAAAATCAAGCTCTTGGAATGTTTTCTTATTTATTGAAATCGCTTCATTCTTCTCTTTATCTATTAAAAACATTTTACACCTAGCCTTTCTTGCCATTGTATTAACTCATCAATGTATAGTAAGTTATTCCATTTTTCGATTATAACACATACCAAAGATTCCTCATTGCCACCTATTTAATTCTTTTCTTTCTACTATCCACTGGAGAAAAAATGTCTTCTTCTTTCCATCCAGCTTCAATCCTATAACGTAACGCTTTTGGTGAAATACCTATTTCATCTGCCCACTGTGATAGTGTCTGTGTTCTCCCTCTCATAGTTACCCTTCTATTCACTCTTGTATTATTTCCTTGTACTTTTGTAGATACCCATCTGCAATTAGAGGGCTCATAATTTCCATTTACATCAATGCGATCAAGCGTTAGTTTTTCTTGGTAACCATTCTTTGTAGCCCACTCCATAAAACTTTCAAATTTTAGCCACTTTTCATAAATAGTAATACCTCGTTGACCATAATTATGATAGTCTTTACTGTTAGAATTTAGACATCTTGCCTTCATTGAATCCCAAATATTATACAACCTACTTCCTGTCATTCTATGAGTAGATAATTCATATTTGTTTCTTCTAATTATTATTTCACTCGGTAAACAACCACAGCTTTTTACTTTGCCATTTTTCAATCTATTACCATATACAATAATTTCTTTTCCACAATCACACTTACAAATCCATTTGGCAATATTTTCATCTCTTTTTATAACTGTTAATTTTTCAAATCGTTTACCCGTATAATCAACTTTTCTCGCATCATCGTATTTCTTGCATCCGCAGCTGCTAGTATTGCCAGATTTTAACGCCCTTGCAGAAACATAAACAATCTTGTCACAATCACATTTACACTGCCAAAGATACCTACCATCTGTTTTTTTATCAGTTTTTCTTATAACTGTCAGTTTACCATATAGTTTACCTGTTATGTCATCTACAATAGACCTTTTGTATTTTAGGCAACCGCAACTCTTGGTACTACCGCTTTTAACATCACATGCTCGATAATAAACTGTATTGCCACAATCGCATTTAAACTCCCATAGATAACTTTTTCCCTTTTTCTTAACTGTTTTCCCTATAACAACTAAATTATTATATTTATCCCCATATTTCATATATATCCCTCGCCATTAACTAAATCACTTTTTTATTAAATAAAGTTTATAAGAGTCTTTTCCTAAAAAAATACAATGAAAGCTTTCTGTTCATAGCCGATTATTTGTATGGTTTTTACAATTAATAGGTCCTCAACAGAGTTTAAAAATATAGACAATTTTTTATCTTAATTAAATTATACCAATAATTATTTTATAATTCTATATAAAAACAAAAAATCCGACCAAAGTTATTTACACTTTAATCGGATTTTAAAATAATTAACTCTATATTAAATTTTACATTCAACGTCTATACCATCAAACATACTAAACTTAATTGTTTTATTTTCAAAAACAATTATCTTCTCAACCATCTTTTCAAATAATGCTAAATCAAAATTCTCTAGTGGCCTAGCTTTCTCTAAGACCTTTATAAACTGTTTTCCCTTATACTTCTTTAGCAAATCATCACATTCCAAATACTCTTTCCACTTCTGTTTAAAATAATCTTTATTCTCTAACATCATATTAAATGTATTTATAAACGCTTCATACAAAACCTTATCATCTATGTGCTTATTATCACAAATCTTTTTACCCTTTACCTCATACTTTCTATTACATCTCCAAATATATCGCCTTAGTCTTTCATCTGTTGAGTTCCAAACTTTCCTTCCAAAAACACTACCGCAGCATCCACAAATAACTTTTCCGGCAAAGGGGTTCTCTTTACAAGAATAATCTATCTTGGTTAGTCCATACCTTTCTACATAGTTTTTTCTTCTCTTCATCTCTAGCTGTACTGCTTCCCACATTTCTTTATCTATAATAGCTGGATGGCTTTCTTCTACATAATACATTGGTACTTCACCTTTATTTTCTACCCTTTTCTTTGTAAGAAAATCAACTGTATAGGTCTTTTGAAGAATGGCATCTCCTTTGTACTTTTCATTGGTTAGCATTTTTCTAATACTACTTACATACCATTTGGTTGTTCCATTCCAGTTTGGCACTCCCTCTTCTTCCAATTCTTTGGCTATTCTATTGGCACCTTTTCCATTTAGGAAATCTTTATAAATTCTTCTAACTATCTTGGCCTGTTTTTCATTTATAACAAGGTTTCCCTCTTCATCTTTATCATATCCTAAGAATTTTTTATGGTTTAAAATAACTTTCCCTTGTTCAAATTTCCTCCTTATGCCCCAAGTGGAGTTCTCACTGATACTTCTTGATTCATCTTGGGCCAGTGAACTTAAAATGGTAAGTAGTACTTCACCTTTTGAATCTAGTGTATTGATATTTTCCTTTTCAAATAATACCCCAATGCCCAGTTCCTTAAGTTTTCTTACATAATTTAGTGTATCTAATGTATTCCTTGCAAATCTTGAAATTGACTTTGTAATGATCATATCTATTTTTCCAGCCTTACAGTCCCCTATCATCCTATTAAACTGTTCTCTCTTTTTTGTATTAGTACCTGATATCCCTTCATCTGCATATATTCCAGCCAGTTCATAATCAGAGTGATTGTCTATATAGTTGGTGTAGTATGCTACCTGTGCTTCATAACTTGATAATTGTTCTAGTTGGTCTGTTGATACCCTGCAATAAGCTGCCATTCTCTTTTTCATTGGTTCTAATTTCTCTGCTGTACTTTGATTGGTTGTTCTTGCTGGTATAACGGTAACTTTTTTTGCCATTTTTAATAACCTCCTCAACAATGGTTTCTTCTTTTATCTTAAGCCTGCTTACAAACTCATCATCTATCTTTGTTCCTCGGCAGGCATTTTTTCCATTTTTGATATAATTACTACATTGCCACACAATCTTTTTACTTGGTAGATTGCTGTTCCAGGTTCTTCTTTGTAAGGTTGCCCCGCACTTGCTACAATATAACATTCCTGTAAGGGGATACCTTTTTAGGTATTTCTTTGTATCTCGCTCAATGCTTTTTTCATTTGCTCTTCTTTCTAGTTCTTCTTGTACCTTATGCCACATTTCTTTTGATACTATGGCAGGATGGTTATCTTCTATATAATAGCTTTCTAACCGACCTTTATTAAGGTACGTTTTTTTCTTCTTATGCTCAGGCACATAGTACTTTTGGAGTAAGGCATCTCCTTTGTATTTTTCATTCTTAAGGATATATAAGACTGTGTTTTCATACCATCTTGCCCCTGAAACTGTAGGTATGCCCTCTGCATTTAATCCTTTGGCTATGGTAAAGACCCCTTTACCACTTAGATACTCTGTAAAAATCCTTTGAATCACTTTGGCTTCTGCTTCATTAATTACCAGATTACCTTTTTCATCCTTATCATATCCAAGAAATCTATTTGTATTAATTATTAGTTCTCCCTTTTGAAACTTTTTCTTAGCACTCCATCTAAGGTTCTCACTGACATTTCTACTTTCTTCTTCTGCAAAAGAAGAGAGGACCGTAAGCATAAACTCACCGTCCTCTGATAATGTATTGATATTCTCTTTTTCAAATCTTACTTCTATCCCTAAGTCTTTTAATTCTCGTACCAGTTGTAGCATCACTACTGTATTTCTAGCAAATCTTGAAATAGATTTTGTAATGATTACATCTATCTTGTTCTCCCTACAAAGGTCTAGCATTCTTTTAAATTCTGGTCTGTTCTCTGTTGTTCCTGTTATACCCTTATCTGCAAAGATACCGACAAACACATACTCTGGGTTTGAAGTGATAAGCCTTTCATAGTAAGTGATTTGATTTTCTAAAGACTCACCTTGCTTAGTATTATCTGTTGATACCCTTGCATAAGCACAGACTCTTAGTTTTTTATTTTCTACCTTTTTAGTTGGTTCAATAATTCTTACACGCATTACCTTGCCCCCTTTCTATCATTTGGTTAGTACCATTAATCACTCTGTTTTTGATAGAAGTCAAGTTATATGTGCTACTTATGAAACTCTAGAATAGTGGCGTCAAAGCCCGCTTTTCTAAGGTTCTCTACTTGCTTATTTGCATTTTCTTTCACTAAAAAAGAACCTGCCATTACTCTATAAAAAGTTTGTTTGCCTTCTACAGTAGATGGTGATTCTTCTATATTAGATGGTACTTCATCAATCCCTAGTTGTTCTAAGATGGCTTTTGTAATACCTTTAATGATCTCGTTTCTTTTTGAATCAAATAATTTATTGTCTTTTGTACTGTCAATAAAACCTATTTCTATTAATACTGCTGGTGCTTTGGTTTCTTTTAATACGTGAAAGGTTGCTGTTTTTACGCCTCTATCTCTAAAACCTACTTTAACCAGAGCCATTTGAATTTTTTCACCTAAGCTTCTAGAGTTTGTCGTTGTATTAGTGTATATATAGGTTTCAGCACCATTGGCTATTTCAGGTACAAAAGCATTTCGATGAAAGGAAATAAAGTAATCATAGTCTTTTATATTGGCAAAGGCACTTCTTTGGTTTAGATTCATAGTCACATCACTGGTTCTTGTCTCATCTATTTCAATACCATATTGCCTTAATGCTTTTGCTACTTCTAAGCCAATAGACAAATTATCATCTGATTCTTTTCTTCCTTTATAAACTGCCCCTGGATCTCTTCCACCGTGTCCATAGTCAAAACATAATCGATACATTTTACTCATCCTCCTTCTTTAGTTCCTGAAACACTACTTTTAGTTTCTTAGGCACTGGCAAACCTACCTTTGTAGCATTTTCTAAAATACTTATGCCTTCATTAGATAAGTAGAAAAAAATAACAGCGGTGCGAATGGCACTGCCGTCTTTTATAATCTGGGAATCTATGATGAATCCAACCCCTACAAAGATAAATATAAGTACTTTTTTACATATCCCTCTAAAACCTATCTCACTGGATACCTTTTTCTCTAATATGGCTACCATTACCCCAGTGATATAATCAATCACTACAAATGTTATTAGTGCATACACCAACCCGTCCACTCCTCCTAAAAACCAACCTATACTAGCCCCTAAGACTGTAAATATAAATTGCAATGTGTTAATAATCTCTTTCATCTAAAAACCTCCTTAATATCTGTCGTTTAAATAATCTATTAAATCTATCTCAAACATATATTGTACCTTCATTGTATTGGCATCTGTTTTCTCTACAGGACTTGCAAGTTTTGTATGAGCCCCACAGGGTTTCGATAAGGCACTATAATGAAACCCTATCGTAGCAGTAGAACTATGAGTATATCGGTACATATATACCCACTTATCTGTGTTAATAAGATTATAAAATGGTCCAGTATCTACAATAGGCCTATAAGGCTCTACTATATTCCCCTCAGGGGTTATGACTTGAACAAAGCTGCTTCCTCCATTGACCCCATTGTATCTTAAGTAAATTCTAGTTTTAGTTCTATGAACAAAACCATTTAAGTGACATCTTCTTTCTATATTGCCACTATTCATACCGTTTTGCATAAACCACATAGATGTGCCTATTCTAGGTTTTACATCTACTTCACTGTGTACCGTGCCATCTAAGTTTAATCGAATCAATCTATTATTATAGATGATTTCATTGGTTGTTTGATCTGTTCTTGAATGGTTCCCATACAACTCAATAGGCTCTCCCCAAAAGGCTGGTACTAGGAATACATTTCGATAATTAAAGTTTGTGCTATATTCATCTTGGAATTCTGTGGCCATATTTTCAATGGTAGCATTACTAAGTAACACACCTACACTGCTCCATTTATATAGGGTTAATCTATTGCTACTTCTATAAAAGCCTACAATATAATCTATCTCTCCATTATCTTTAAGAACTGGTACTGCCCCTGAAATCATATGCCAAGGAAGAGGTTCTCCTAATTCATCTAATAAAGCAATGCCTTTGCTAAAATCTAAAAAACCTGTACTAAGCATATTGATGTCAAAAGGAAATATGATTTGATGGCCTTTTAAATGCTCTGGGAATTGAACAAAACTAGAGTTTGTAGCATTCGTATCTGAACCACTAAACAATACATAGCCTTTATGATAATCTGTAAAGATAACTCTAGTCATATTGTTGAAAACGTGGAGTATGCCCCAATAAATTGCTTTTATCTCATCCACTGTTGAAGTGTTGGTGGCATTTAAATATCCAGTAGCAGCTGTTCTAGATTTACCACATACCGGGGGTCCCATATAGTGATCGTGTAAACCATTTAAGCTATCACTCCAAAAAATGCTCTCAAAGGTCCCATTAGCAGCGTGAGTTGGAAAGTCAAATACATAATTCACTCTTACTTTGTTGTTTCTGATTTCCATACTTGTTTCTGATAAGTTAATTGTCCCCCTTTGAGGATCTACACCTGAATATGTTGAGCCTCTTTGAGCGTACCCAATTATGTTTCCAACCACTCTTTCTGTATTGGGAGATTCTGGTTTGGTTGAGTCTGTTAGGTATATATGGCTAAATAAGGTAGTGGTGTTATGATGATTTGTATTTCCTATCCCTAAGACATCTCCTGAGAAATACCTTAAGAAAATGTCTTTAAATATAAGATCTGGAATAATATTTTCTGTATAAGCTTCCTTTACTTTTTCTTTTGTCTTAGCATTAAAAAGTTCTATAAGGACTTTTCCTTTTATGCCTTTAGCTTCTTTGGTTTTTACTTCTTTATGAACTTCTCCTGTTATTAAATCTTTGTTATAACTAATGACTTCTTTTATTGCCATAAAAAAAGAACCCCCTTTCTTAAACCACTTTAGTGATAGGTTCTACATAATTAATTCTAATACTTATAAACTTACATTCATCTGTTGCCCCTACTTTATAAAATCGATAGGCCATATATAATGAATCTCCTTTTTGAAATAAAGCTTCATAGGCTTCCTTTTGTATCATTTGAAAATCGCTACTTCTTAAACCTTTAATAGCAAAATCCAACTCATTGCTTATATCTACAACTTCCCACTGTTCTAACTCTTGATCGTATACATACCAAGTTTCTTTGTCTTTGCTTAAGGCATAGTGTATTGTACTATTGTTACTGACAGTATCTTCAATCATAATGGACTCAATCTTTTCTTCTAAGGTTCTGCCTACATTTTCCCATACTACTTTAGGTAAACTGCTTACCATTTCTTTTAGTTTTAATCGGTAATTACTAGGGTTTTCTACTGCCTTTCCTTCATCTGTATAAAAATGTATTCTTGGCTGACTATCTACTAAACCTTCTTTCCTTGGAACAATTTCTTCCATTCCATAGTGTAGGAATACTTCTTCTGATAAATCATTCGCTGTTAAGGTTTTTGCCTCGTCATTTATTACAGGCATATACTTTTCTTGGGTTTCAGACCAAACTTTAAGAACATTTTCATCTTCTATAAAATATCTTTTCTCCCCTTCATTAATGAACAAATTGTCTATATAGGCCCTATCATCTCCACGACTTACTGAGCCATCTTTTACATAACGCCACCTAAAGGTATATGCTCTTCTAGGCAGATTTTCAGAGAACTTTGTCCAAGTATTCGATGTGCCTGAAGCTCTTATTTTGATTTCGCCATCTATATAAAACTCAAAAAAATCATAACCACCTTCAGAACTCACATACCAATAAAACTCAATATAGTCTGTATGGATGGTTAAGTAGGCATTGGTTTCTTGGCTATGACCAATACTTCTACTCCCATAAGAGAAACTGCCTTGATACGCTCTTTGTGTTGTTCTTAACCAATCTCCTGTAAAGTTATATATTAATTCTGGACTCTCAAAAGTTTCTATTTTCCCCACCGCCATCACCCCTTACTCTATTAATTCTACTGTATAACTTAATAACCCTTTATACTGTGT
Source organism: Natranaerovirga pectinivora (assembly GCF_004342165.1). NCBI lineage: Bacteria > Bacillati > Bacillota > Clostridia > Lachnospirales > Natranaerovirgaceae > Natranaerovirga > Natranaerovirga pectinivora. The sequence goes on from NZ_SMAL01000005.1 coordinate 55,555, forward strand.
TGGATCAGAAAACTCTACCGAATAATAAGCACCATTCCCAAGAGGTACACCACTTTCTCCTACTGTAATAGGTTTTATTTCTTGTATTGTGATGTATTGAATGACCTGCCAGGTGTTGTTTATAAAGGTAAATTCATAAAACCAATATAACCACTCATCTTTAATCAAGTTTAAGTAAAAATTCTCATTTGCTCTTTGACTGATGCCTACTGTCTCCATTAGGATTGCACTGTTTGTTGCTATAGTGGTACCTTCTTTTATTAAAGCTTCTTCATAGGTAACCCTTTGAATTGAATTGGTTTTTTCATCTTCTATGGTACTTATAGTAATCTCCGTCTTAAGATTTTCTAGAGTGTTCCTTAGTTTGTTTAAATAGTAACTGTATAGTATGCCTTGAATAACTTCTGCCCTTGGCAAACTTGGGCTTAAGCCACTTTCTAAGAACCTACCTTCAATAAATACTTGTAAATTATTTTTATCTATTACAAAGACACCATTAGATGTTTTCATCTCTATCACAAATACATGTTGGCCTGCTGTAATTTGGGGCATTGGTAAGGTTAAACTGATAATATTCTCTCCTGTTGCTAGCTTTTGACTTGGCTGAAATTCATAGTAAGTGCCATCTAATAAAAACCTTAGATACAAGGTCAAATCTGTAGACGCAGATCCATTTATAATGATATTACAAGTAAGATTTGTATCTGCTACTGCTGATATACCAACTATGATGGCTTCATAAAATAGTGTAGAGGTTATATTTATAGAAGTAGGATTCTTCTTTAGAATCACTGCATTTTGTACCCCTTCTATTTTGTTTTCTAGCCTTTCTAGCATACTTGAAAAGTCTAATCGATTGATTATGGTATTTAAGGGATTACCTAGTTCAATTTTTGTATTTATGGGATTTAGTAAATCTGTAGTCTTTTTTATGACTCTTAGTTCTGATGCGATTCCTAGCTTTTCGTGTTCTACTTTTACCCTATCTCCTAAGTTCATCTGAAATAATGTTTCATAGTTCTTGTATTCATTGGTTTTACTAAGATCTAAAAAATTTACTGCAACATTTATAAATGGATTTGATGCTTTTTTGATGTAGTCCTTGGCTAGATTTCTTAAGGTATCTATGTCCTTACAGCCATTAAATTCTACTTTTCTTGTTATAGGGTAAGGCAGGATATTAGCAATATTCCCTTCAGCTTCAATGAATCTTTCTTGTAAAATTAAATTATTGTCTCCTATTGGATATATTCTTGTAGCAAATTCACTTGTATCTACTATAGCTCTTAGCCCTTTGATGTTCTTGCCATACTTAACCACTGTGTTTTTTTCTTCACCACGTTTTTCTATGATGGTGACTTTGAAATTGTCACGAAGCAACTCTCCACCGTATATTTCTAATAACTTAAATAACCCTTCAAGACCGTTTACATTTTTCATTTTTACAGGATATATATTTCGCTCTGGTCCATTCATTTCAAATATGCCTTGAGCTTCTGGTGGAATGGTTCCTTCTATTGCTTCTTTCATATTGGCGTTAAGTAGGTTGACTGCTTCTATATAATAAAAAGCAAGGTCATAGAATATATGCCTTGCCCATACCTTAATTTTTCTTATAAGTTCTTGTTCTCTTTCTACTTTATAAATTCTAAATAACTGACCACCCGCTTTTATGATATTAAACTCTATTAAATGTTTTGCCTTATTGGTATCAGTAGGATATTCAAGATACAAACTGTATTCTCCATTAAGTTCTTCTGTGATCTCTGCTTTAATACATTCATTAAGAACCCCTAAACCATTGTTATTAAAATTGTATTTATTGGTTTTCTTATCATAAACCGTTATCATTATAACCACCGCCAGTTAGGTAGTATTTCTATTTTATCCACATTTCCTGTGTAGCTTATGGTGTTTTGTCCACTTTTTAAGATAGGAAACTTCCCATTCATCTTGGTATCTAAACTGTTATGATTGTTGTCATAACAGGCTTCTATTTCAGAGTTTAATATGATTCTATTTGTGACCTCTGTTAGCTGTATTTCAGTATTATTGATATTTAGGTTGATATTGCCATTCCCGTATACTGTTAATAGTGGGAGACTTTCAAAGCTACCAGGATTATATAGAGTGGTTCCACTTTCTACTATAATTAAGGGATTATTTTGTACTGCATATTTAAAGGGTCTACAATTAAAGACGATAGGAAACTTAGACGCATATTTAAAGACCTGTGTAAAATCAATGGCATTTACCACTTGAGCCATATATTTTTTATCTGGTTGGAAACTAAAGATTAAATCACTTTCTCCAGTATTAAATAGCCAAGCCTTAACATCATCTATTTTCCTTATAAGATTTTCTTTTGATTTTATACTACACTCTACTAAAAGGGTTATATCTTCATAGGTTTTTTCATCGTATCTAAAACTTGAACTTTGTCCAGGTATATCTATATAAGTTACTCTTCTACTTGGTGATGGAAGAAGAGGTCTTTTTGCCATAGAAATACCAAAGTCTAAATAACTGTCTTTATTACCAAATTTAAAGCTAAGCATTAAGCACCACTCCTTCCTAATGTTATTCTTTGTCTGTAAAATTCTAATTCATATGCCAGTTGCTCTATGTCTTTATCGGTGTTATTAATAAAGTTTTCTATATGAAGATTAATACCACTTGAATTGCCTATGCCACCACTGACTTTTTGTATTGCCTTTGCCATTAACTCGTCTAGTCTGTCTATAGGTACAACGGCTTCTGTTCCCGCTTCACCAACACCAATAATGCTAGGTCTATTAAAGATACCACCCTTGGCATACCAGTTTACTTCTTTTATAGGGGATAGGTTAAAACCAAACTTTGACCCTCCAATGACTGGTACCCAGCTAGGGACGTCAAATCTCAACTTGTTCAGCGCATTGATCATTACATTAAGGCCTTTGATTACCCCATTGATAACACCTTGAATGGTTCTTCCAATACCATTCCATACATTAGTCGTGACATTTTTAATACCATCCCATATACCTGATACAATGGTAAAAATGGTTTCAAGGGGAATTTTTACTATACTAATTATTAGGTTTAGTGCTGCGCCTATAATATTTTCCATTCCATCAAGTAAGCCTATGGTAAAGTCTTTTATACCATTCCATACACCTTCCCAATCTCCTTTTATAAGACTGGTAAATATTTTTATGATATTTTGTATAGCAGTTAATACAGTATTTATAATCGTAGATATATAATTAAAGGCTGAACTAATAATGGCTACTAGATCTTCTCCGTATTGATTCCATATAAGAGAGGCAAATTCTATAAACACTTGAAAGATAACTTTTATAGCTTCTATTACTGTACCAATGATGTCTTTTATTTGATGCCATATTTCATTTACAGATTCTCTAAAAGCTTCATTGTTTTTATACAAAGTGACTATTATAGCAATTAAACCTGTAACTGCTGCAACTATTATGCCTACTGGTCCTGTTAGTGCTGTAAAAGCTGCTCCTAATGCACCACTTGCCCCTCCTGCTGCACCTAGAGCGGTTGCTACCGACCCTAGTGTTGAAAATAAAGCACCACCAATGGATACTACCTTTCCAATAACCATAAGCACTGGACCTATTGCTGCTGCTAACATTGCAAACTTAAGGATCATATCTTGAGTGTTAGGACTTAGAGACGTAAATGTTTCTATTATGTTTGTTATGCCTTGTATTAAGTTTTGTATTGCAGGCATAGCCCCTTCTATGGCATCTAATAGTTTTTTACCTAAAGGTTCTAATGCCACAGCCATTTGATTTTTAAGTTTAGCAAACTTATCTGTTATTTTTTCTGTGTCCTTTGCTGCTTGATTAATGGTTTCTGGACTTGTCTTTATACTTCCTATTAATTCATCAAGGTCAAACCGACCTTCTCTAATGGCAGCCGCCATATCTGGACCAGCTCTTGTTCCAAACATTTCTAATGCTATAGCATTGGCTTCCCCAGCTGTTCCTGCGTCTTTAATTCTTGTAATTAGTTCTTGTAGAGCCTCATTAGGTTCTTCAATGCCTTCTTTAGCCATCTTTCCAAGTGCTGTTCTTAAAGAACCTATAACTAGTTCTGTATTAACCCCTTCTTTTTCAAACTTACCAAGCATAGCTGCTGCTGTTTCCCAGTCAAATCCCATTTGTCTAAGTGGGGCACCAAATTGAGTCATCAGTTGTTGAAGCCTACCAACTCCTATTCCCGTACTTTGGCTTACTTTAAAGGTGTGATCTAGAGCCTCTGCATACTCTTCTGCACCAAGACCTGCATCTTGAAACATTCTAGTGGTTGCTGGTATTAAGGTATTTATATCTTCACCAGTAATTCTTGCTAGGTTCAACATTTGAGTCGATAGTTCTTGAAGTGGTTTTCCACTTAGTCCTGTTCTTGTGTTTAAGTCTGCTATGGCTTTACTTGCATTACCAACATTTGTATTAACTGAAGTGTATACAGCTTTGAAATCTTCATTGAGTTCTTGTAGGGCTTCCCCTGTTGCACCTGTTCCTATACGAATGGTATTATTGGCATCTTCAAAATCATTAGCAAGTTTTATTAGTCCCGTTCCAACTGCTGCTATAGGTGCTGTGACTGATAAAGATAACTTTTTCCCAACATTAGAAAAACCCTCTCCGACATTTTTCATTTTGCTTCCAATGTCATCAAAGGTTTTTCCCATCTTAGTCCAGTTGCTACTCTGGATTTCTATTTGTTTGTTTACATTTGCTAATTCTCTTTCTAACTTATTAAGATCTGCTGTTGCATAGTTAAGTTTGATTCTAAGGTTTTCAGTAGCCTTAGCATCTTCACCTTTTTTATCTACACTTTCTTGATAGCTTTTTGTTAGAGCTGCTACTTTTTGTTTTTGCAACTCCATTTCCTTGTTTAAGCTATCTGCTTTTAGTTTTAATCCGTCAGTAGATTTGCCAAAGTCTCCAAGCTTTGAGCTAGCAGCTGCAAACTCACTTTTTACGACTTTAAGACTTCTTTGTATTTGTGCAACCCCGTTTTGAAATCCTTTATCGTCTAGTCCAACTCTTGCAACAACCGTATTGTTACTTGTAGCCATTTTTAGTTCACCTCCTCCCTAAAACAAGACGTTATCTATGGTATCAAAGCTTTCTCTTTCTTCTATACCATTTACTTTTTTATAAACCTTAAATAGTGCATCTAGTTTCTTAGGTGTGCAATTCCAGAATTGTTCTTCTGTCATCTTTAGTAGATTGGTTCCTAAATAAAAAAGCCACTCCCAGTCCCAAGTTTCTGAACCAGTGTGGCTTTCTATTCCCCCAAGTTTTCTTCTGCTTCTGGCATTGAAGTGCTAAGGGCTTCATTTATGGCCTTACCTAATCTTTCAAGATCATTGATGCCTAACATTTCTCCTATTTCTTTTAAAGTAACTTCTTCTTTTTCTACTTTTACTGCTGCATAGATTAAGGCTCTAATGGCTTTAATTTTCATTGCTTGTAAATCGTCAAAGGCTTTATTTAAATCTCCGTAGACTTCTTCTAATTCACAGAAAGTGTTCATATTGAACTTAAGTTCGTATACTTCATTGCCTAGTGTGATTTTAATGCCTTTGTTTTTTAGTTCTGATGCTTTCATTTATCATCACCTCCAATAAAAAAAGACCTGGATTATCAGATCTATAATTTGTAATGTTCTTGTTATATTCTTTCCTTTCCCATTTAAACCACCAAAAATTTAATGCCTCTTATAATTAGGTTTGGGGGATTTTTTTGACCCCCAGGGATACACCTTTATACAAATTATTAGTATATGATTTATGATGGTAGTTTATACCATTTTTAATATTGAAAACTTAAAGGGGATGGGGTATACTGACAATAGTTAATATGATGGAGAGTACATAATAATTAAAATTAGGAGGTAACACTTATGATTAAAAAGATTTTATTAACTTTAACTATATTATTAACTTTAGGTTTAACAACTTATGCTAACACTAACAAAATTTCGGACTGGGCACAAGAAGAAGTTATACAAGCTATAACAGAAGGTTATGTGCCAGCAAGATTACAAAACAATTATCAAAAGACAATTACTCGTGAAGAGTTTGCTGAATTATTTGTAAATATGATTTTTGAACACCAATGGCAATTCGGTATTGAATACCCTAATTTAGGGATTCCAGAATATCGTGTCACAAAAGAAGAATTCTTAAATTCAATAGTAAAAAGTGATGTTAACTTCCAAGATACTGATGCAGAGCACGTTATGATAGCTTATTATATGGGTATGGTTAATGGTACATCAGCTACGACATTCCACCCTAATAATCCTATCACACGTCAAGAAGCAGCCGTAATGTTAATTAACTACTGGGGGACTAGATTATCACCTAACTATGTATCTGGTTTACAAGAACTAGGTGACTTAGATAAGACAGCTAGTTGGGCAAAAGACCACGTATTAATGGCTTATGGACACGGTTTCTTTAAAGGAACCAGAGAAGCAAAATTTAGTACAAATTATGACCGTGTTATTCAAAAAGCATTATTTAGTCCAACAGGTAACTTTACTAGAGAACAAGCTATTGTTATTGCACAAAGAATATTTAGTGATTGGAAATTTGGAAAAGGTCTTATGGTAAGGGGTTTTGTACCATACAACAAGTTAGTAGCTAGTTACCAATTTGAAATAACAAAAGATTCTGTAAGAGCTTTATATAATATAGATCATCCTAGCTTAGTTACTATGGTAGAAGAACTTAATCACTTAAGAGGTAAACAATACGGTATGATTACTTCAGAAAGAGCTTTTGCGATAGAACAAGGACAAGGGTTTTGGGGAAAAGGAATTTTCAAAGATATAGTATATAAACGTGCTCTAGAATCTCAACACACAATATTTGATGTAGGTTATATGGAAGTAGAAATATTTAATCCAGAATATTTATTCGAATACCGTTTTAATCCTAATAGAGGAGTTTTTAATGTTTCTCTATATGGTGGACGTGACTATAAATATTCAACATTCACATTGCTGGAATCAACATCATATAGACATTCTTTTATCTACTAGAATAAAGAAATTCCCTCAGACTCGGTTTGGGGGATTTTTTTGACCTTGGGGGTCTAACTTACGCAAATATTAAAGGTATTTCCTTGTACTTAGCTCCTTGCATTTTTGATATTTTTCTAGCTATTATATTATTAAAACTGTATTTATTCTTCAATTGGCTCTTCAGTTACTTCTGCAAACCATTCCTCAACTATAGTCTGATCAATCCCTGTTGCGTCTTCATCTGCAATAAATCTATAATTCCCATCATAATCTCTAGCAAAGAACGTCCCTTTTAGTTTTGCACTTTTAGGTTGAGGTTTTTCTCCTTCTGTATCGTATTCATCTTCTGCTAATTCAAATTTTCCTTTCAGTAACCATACATATCTATACTTCCCATTGTTCTTCTTTGACCTAAACCCAAGTGCAACTGTTGGGGGTATATCGTCTTTACTTTCTATAAGTACACCTTTTACAACTTTAGAACCTTGTAATTTTGCTCTACTTTCTAAAGATAATTGATTAACTTCTATTTCTACGTCTACCCCTTCAAATGCAGTAATGACGTCTTCTACTGTATCGTCTGAATAGATATTTTCTGAGTTAGACTTTGGTGTTAACTTTGCCGCAATTGCTCTTTCTAGTTTCATTGGTGTTTCATATGCTACCTCTGTTCTATCGTCTTTTGTAAGCTTTGCTATATGAATATCTCTTAAACCTATTTGTCTTGCCATTTAGTTTGCCTCCTTTTCTTCCAAATAAAAAAATCTCATACCTTTATGGTAGAGACCTGTGTCTTTTTCATATAAATCTACTTCATCTAATCTTTTAAATCCTGCATCCCTTAGAAGCGCTTTTGTCTTATTAACCAATTCTTCATAATCTTCCTTGGACCATATATCTACCTGAATATAGTGACCTGTGAAAATTTCTTCATCTTCTTCAAAGCCTTCACCTCTTTGGTTGTATTCATTAAAAGTAATATAAGTAGTTTTTTTCCCTGTGTACTTTTGAAAACCTATAGGAACATTGAGAGGCTTTAAAGTATTGATTATAAGCTCGTTAATCAAGTTCTTTAAGCCCCCTTTCTAGTTCACTTTTTATAATTGAGTTAATTTCTTTACTGTTTTCTAAGATGGATTTTGATGCCCAATGTTGTGCTGGTATTTTGGAGGTTCCCCACTCGGTAAACTTACTGTAGAAAAACTCTGAGTTGTCTCCTTTATTTGGGCCAATTCTTATAAAATCTACTCCATCTTGACTTTCTATATCTGATACTTTTATATGGTCTGCCATATGTTTTTTATTTTCTTTTGACCTTGGTGCCTTTTTCTCCATTGTGCTTTTTACAAGTTCTCCAGCTTTATTTAAGGCATTCTCTTTTATTACTTTGCCTTCTTTTCCTAGTTTGTTCACTTTATCGATTAATGCATCCATTCCTTCAAGGTCTATTTTAGCCATTATCATCTACCTCCAAGGCTTTGATTTCCATATACTTGTTTTCATATTTGATGTTATCAATAAAAGTAATGTTATAGGCTCTTCCTTGAAATATGATTCTCATTGTTTCATCTATTCCTGCAGTGGCTCTTATAATAAACTTAACTGTTTTTTCTTTTTGAATTGCTGCAGCTTCAAAGTATTCTTTACCGTGAAGATTTGTTACTTTAGCCCATAAGGTTTTATAGTCTTTATAGATTTCTGTTTCAAAACCATTTTTATTTGTTTCACTTTCTATGGTTTGAAATGTTATTCTATGTTTTAATGCTCCAATCTTCATTAGATCACCAACTTTCTTTTCTATATGAAGATAAGAGCCTTTTGATAACATCATACACTTCTTTTATACTTGCTCTTTCTCGTTCTTCATACATATTCCCTACAGCATAAAATATGGCTTGTTTGACTTGCTCTGGAAGGATTTGTAATTCCTCTAGTTTAAATCTTAAAATATCTTCACACATCTCTTGTGCTGTTAAAATAAAACTGGTGATGAGCGTATCTTCTTCATCACCTTCTACTCTTAAATACAATTTAATGTCTTCTAAAGATGTTAGCATACGCCCACCTCCTCTTAATTTTTATTTCATAAGGCCTGCATCTTTTAGTTTTTGAAGCAGATGATTATAATCATCTTTCAATGCTTCAACTGTAGATGCATTACTATCCTCTTGTCTTTCTGCTGGCTTTAATTCTTTACCATTAAAGATAAGTTTACCTTCTTCTGTTATTTCAAGCTCTCCTGAAATTACTGTTCTTTCTCCACCTTGTTCTCTATAATTTCTTATATTACTCATCACTATCTATCCTTTCTGCTTAAGAACTTTTATGGCTTCTGGTAATATCAATTTACCATCTACCCTTTGAGTGGCTCTAAAACCTACTTGACCTGTTACAGCAAATAGTTCATTCAGTCTTTGGAATGATCTACCTTGACGATCTGCTACCCAGTAGTAACCAAAGTCACCAAAGGCTATTGTTTTTTCACCTGATTTTGCAGAAGGGATATAGGCAGAGGTTTTTACTGGTCTATTAAGAATGGTATCTGGTTGACCTGCTTGCACAGATGGTTGCCATAGGTATTGTCCATTTCCATCTTTTAATTTCCTAATGAGTTTTACTGTTGCATCATTCATAGTAAACACAGCATTTTTTCTATATGGTGATTTTAGGCTATAAAACAGGTCCATAATTTCATCCATTGTTATAGCAGTACCACTTGCAGTTGTTACACCTACTTCTGCACCACCTGTTTCATTAAAAATTCCTGTTGGTTTTCCTACTCCATCACCAACAAAAAAAGCCTCTTCTTCCTTTGAGCCTATACGTCTTGCAAATTCCTTTGCAATATAGGATTCAAGGTTAAAGACGCTATCGTTTAATAATTCTTCACTGACCTTTATCATTGTAGCCAGTTTATAAGCACCTATAGAAACTTGCCCAAAGGTATCATCACTTTCTGGAATTATACCTTCTTCATCTACCCAAGAAGCTGTTCCTTTTGATGCTACTACTGGAATTTTTTTATCTCCACTTGAAGTCGTTACTACTTTTGCCAATTGTCTAAAGATGTTTTGTTCTTCTAATGCTTCTATTAATGTTCTTTCAAATTCATCAGGAACAAGATACCCACCCTCTGAATCAGTCCCGATCTTTAAGGCATTGTGTACTTCATAATTGTTTTTATTACGCATAGACTTCCAAAAAGCTTGTTTGTATTCATCAGTTGCTCTACCTGTTTTTGTTTCTCCTGTTGTGGTAGGTTTGCTTGTTAATGGTGTGTTAATGGCTTTTGAAAGTTCAAAGTCTATTGCTTGTTGTCTTTCTAAGCGATCTATTTCTTTTCCTAAATTCACGACATCTGCTTCCATTTTTTCATATGTTGCTGTATCTTCTGCTGAGATAAGCCCATCATTACCTCGTTTGCTATCTAGGAAAGCTTTTGCTACTTCCCACGCTTTTGCTCTTTTTTCTCTTAGTTCTAATATTTTATTCATGTTTTTTCCTCCTACACTTTTAATAGATTTAATCTTTTTTCTAGGTTTTCGATTGATACTTTATTTGTCTTCTCTTTACTGTTACTTTGAAGTTTATTAAGGATAGAATTTGTAACGGCCATCCTACTAAAAATAATACCTTCATTTGTAGGTACCTCTACTTTTTTATTTTCAAACAATATGCCATCTGCAAAACCAAGTTCTACTGCTTTATTGGCATTGAACCAACTCTCTGCGTCCATTAAGTTAGATAGTTTATTCCTTGATAGCCCTGTTTTTAATTCATAAGCATTAATGATGGCTTCTTTAACTTCATTAAGCATTCCTATTGCTTTCTTCATTTCTATGGTATCTCCAATAGCTACTGTCATTGGGTTATGGATCATAAAAAGGCCAGTTGGTGAAATATAAACTTCACTACCCGCCATTGCAATAACCGATGCAGCACTTGCTGCTACACCATCAATTTTTACGATAACATTGTTTTTATAATCCATAAGCATATTGTAGATTTGTGTGGCAGCAAAGACATCCCCTCCTGGAGAATTAATCCATATGGTTATATCTCCATCTTCACTCAATAATTCTTGTTTAAATATCTTTGGTGTTACTTCGTCTCCAAGCCAAGTTTCTTCTGCTATGGCGCCATTAAGGTAAAGGGTTCTACCTTCTTCATTCTTTACCCAGTTCCAAAACTTCCTCATTCACATCCTCCTCTCTTACATTTGCAAAGGCCCCTGCATCTTTTAACTTTGTCATATTGCCATTGATTAAATACAAGTCTCCACCTTGTTCTTCTGGTATACGATTTAAGTTTTCTAATTCTCTTATGTCATTTGCTGATAACCAGCCATTTTGCCTTCCTACGGCATAGCCATTCATCCTGCTTTGATAATCACCTCTAAGCAATCCATCTACGTTAAATTTTATAAAGTATTTATTTTTTTCTGATGGTAATAATAAAGCTTTTTGCATTGCTTGTTCCCATCTTATAACCCACGGGTCTAGGGTGTACTTTACAAACTCTAGGGATTGTTGCTCTATATTAGAAAAGCTCGACTTTTCAAGATCACCAATCATATGTGGTGGAATCCTAAAAATTCGAGCTATCTCATTAATTTGAAATTTCCTTGTTTGTAAAAACTGTGCTTGTTCTGGAGGGATACCTATGGGTTTAAAACTCATCCCTTCTTCTAGCACTGCTACTTTGTTGGCATTGTTACTTCCTTGGTACACACTGTTCCAACTATCCCTTACTCGTTTTGGGTCTTTAAGTATGCCAGGATGTTCTAATACCCCTCCTGGATTTGCTCCATTAGAGAAAAAAGAGGCACCATATTCTTCTGTTGCTATGGCCATACCGATTGCATTTTTAGCCATTGCTATTGGAGAATAGCCAACTAGCCCATCAAAACCAAGTCCTGGTATATGAATCACTTCTTCTTTTGTTAAGTAAGCTTGCTCACCATTCTCTTTAGAATAGTTATAGTAAATCTCACCACTACTTGTTCTATCTACCACCATCTTATTAGGAAGTAACGGGTAAAGGCATATGACCTTACCATTTCCATCTCTTATAATTTGTGCATAGGCATTTCCCCATAATAAAAGATGACTCATTAGTGTCTCTCTAAAGACAAAAGAAGTCATCTCTGGGTTTGGTTCATCGTGTAGCAACTGGTATAGGTGGTGGTTAATGGCTTTTTCTTTTCCTGCTTTTGTATATTCATAAGTATGCAGTGGTAAACTTGCTATTGTTTCAGCTAGTATTCTTACACAAGCATATACTGCTGTGGTTTGTAATGCAGTTTTTTCATTTACAGTTTTACCACTTGTTGTTGGTCCAAAGAAGAAGTTAAAAGGATTATTGAATAACGTGTTTTTTGGACCATCTCTTGGTTGAAAAAATTCTGATAATATAGGTATCTTCAAGGTTTCACCTCCTAAAACAGACAAAAAAAGCACCTGTAGTACAGATACTTTTAACTTAATTACTTACGTATATAGCATTTATCAGGACATTCATACTTAGTATGCGTACTTGTCCTTTCAAACGGTGGATAATCACACTCCTGTTCTATCTCATAGACAACAATAAACCCTTTACCACAACTACACGGTTTTCTTGATATTTCTGTATCACTTACATTTTTCCAACCATGTCCCATTAATACCCCTCCTTCACCATTTACTAAAATATTACCAAATAATTAAAATAGAATTAATACTTTCACTTGTCTTTAACGCTTCAGATATTAATTTATGTAATTCCATTTATTTTTACATATTATTTCTTATTAAGAAAAATATCTCTTATATTCCATTAATATTTCTTTTACATAATCCCAAATTATAACATTTCCATTTTTAACTTCAAATACCTTCCCATTAGATTTTGGTGTATCAATCTTCATTTGATTGAAATTTCCTTTAAAATCTCTAACATAAGTTGAAGGGTATTTTTCGCTATCACTACATCTACTTTCTAATTCTTTTAAAGGTACCTCTGCTAGTTCGCTTTCTACCTGAAAAAAGGCTCTTATAATTTTATGATTGTATTGTTCTGATTTTGTAGCCCATTTAGGAATTTTTATTATTGCCTTACCTGAGTTAGCATTTATCGGATCATTAGTTCCTGTAACATTTGATGCTGCAACTGGTTTATATACCTGTGATGCTTTAGAAAAACTACTTGATATATACTGCATCATAAATTTTTCAATTTCTTCATCTTGATTTCCCTTATTCAAGATCAATGCTAAATTAAACTTTTCTAGAACATCAACATCAATTTTAAATTCAATAGGTATTTTCATTTTATCACTCCAGTATTAATATAATATTATATTAACATATATTAATTAGTATTACAAGTAAATTATTACTAATTTTACTAATTAATATTATTTTATTAATTAGTAAAATTAGTTTCGTGTACTATAAAACGAATATACCTCTTTTATCATAAACACTTCCACCACTACCAATATTTCTTATTGCTCTATCTAGTGCCATAATTAATGCAACAGCACCGTCAATTCGCTCTGTGCTTTTTTCTTTATCTGGTTTTATATTCCCAGCAGGGTCAGTTTTTACATAAATATTATCCATCATCCATCTAAGCACTGGATTGCCTCCGTGAACGATTTTCTTTTCTAGAGTTAACTTCATCAATTCCTTAGAAGCAGGTGACATATCTTTATAACCTTGCCCAAAAGGTATTACTGTAAATCCCATTCCATCAAGGTTTTGTACCATCTGAACTGCACCCCAACGGTCAAATGCTATTTCTTTTATGTTGTAAGTCTTACCTAACTCTTCAATAAAACTTTCTATAAAACCATAGTGGACCACATTTCCTTCAGTCGTTTTGATATATCCTTGTGTTTCCCACACATCATATGGCACGTGGTCTCTCCTTACTCTTTGCTTTAAGTTTTCATCAGGAATCCAAAAGTAAGGTAATACGATATACTTTTCATCTTCTGTTCTTGGCGGGAATACTAATACAAAGGCTGTAATATCTGTTGTACTTGAAAGGTCTAACCCTCCATAACATTCTCTACCTTTTAATAAATTGAAATCTATATCAAAATCGCATTCATCCCATTTATCCATCTGCATCCATCTGGTTGATTGTTTTACCCATTGGTTAAGTCTTAACTGACGGAATAAATTTTCTTCTGCTGGATTTTCTTTAGCACTATTAAATGCATTTCTTACTTTCTCTATATCAATGGTATGCCCCAATGAGGGGTTAGCTTTATACCAGTTTTTTTCATCTGACCAATCATCATTATCTTCTATACCATATATAACGGGATAGAATGTAGGGTCAATTTTTCTACCTTCCAGAATATCCACTGCCTTTTGATGTTGCTCATAGCATATAGAATTTCTATCTGTTCCAGCTGTAGTTATAAGAAAAAATAGTGGTTGCAATCTTGCATCACCACTACCTTTTGTCATTACATCAAATAACTCTCTATTTGGTTGCGCATGAAGCTCGTCAAATATAACCGAATGAACATTTAAACCATGTTTTGTGTATGCCTCTGCTGATAAAACTTGATAGAAACTATTTGTCGGTTTATATACTAGCCTTTTCATTGACATTATCGGTTTAATTCTTTTTTTTAGGGCAGGACTTTGTTCCACCATTTCAACTGCTACATCAAAAACAATAGAGGCTTGTTGCCTATCAGAAGCACATCCATAAACCTCTGCTCCCCATTCATTATCTCCACAAGTCATTAACAGTGCTACTGCCGCTGCAAGTTCTGATTTTCCATTCTTCTTTGGTATCTCTATATAGGCTGTATTGTATTGCCTATATCCATTCTCTTTTACTGTTCCAAATATATCTCTTATTATCTTATCTTGCCAAGGTAATAGGTCAAAAGGAACACCACGCCATTGTCCTTTAGTATGTTTTAAACAGTTAATAAAATTTACAGCGTGTTGTGCTTTCTTTTCATCGAACATCTTTCTTCCCCCCATTTATGAGGAGTAATTCCATTGGATCATTACTATCTTTACTTCCTGTATCCGCAACAATTCTACTTCTTGATGAAGGTGTTAATCCAAATTGTTCACAGAACTTAATCATTAATTTCAAATAAGTTTGGGCAATAGATACCTGTGGCACTTGCTGCCAATAACCACTTGGTGTTTTTACAATTGTTCCGTGTTTAGATATAAATTCTTCTGCTTCTTTCCATCTTGCATAGGCTTCACAATACCCTGCAAAGGCAGCCATATCTACTTCTGTTAATACGCCTAATTCTTCTAATTGAGCTGCTATCCTTTTCCATTCTTTTTTAGCTTCTGGTTCTAACCAAGTAGGACACTTGGGTGCTTTCTTCTCAGGTTTGGGTTCAAATTCATTAAGAGCTCTTTTTCCTGGATTGCCTTCTAATTCTTTAATTGCTGTTGGTTTAGGTTTTCTTCCTCTTTGTGCCATAGGTTCACCCCCAATCTAAAAAGAGCCCACCAAATTTTGGTAGACTCTTGGTTATTTTTTAATCTCTAATGCCTTTATAATTGTAGTTTCCTTTTTTAACTTCATTATGTTCTGCTTCAACTGCTTTTTTATAATCTTTATCCTGTTTTTCTTTTCTAGAGCATTCCATACAAATGCACTCTGTATTAAACATAGACATTATTCTTCCTTTATCCAGAGAACCTCCACATCTATCGCAATATTTTTGAGTAAAGAACTTATTCATTCTATTCTTCGCCCCCTGCTTGTTTTCTAAATGCGCCATTCCCATCTAAATTCTTTAAAAGAAATTTTCTAGTTTCTTTATATTCTAAACCTACTAAGCCAAGTCTTACTAACCAGGTTCTAAAAGTAAATTTTTCATTATCTGTTTCCGTTTGCTTACCTGATGTTTGTTTAAGTTTCATTGCAGTTTTATTCAATACACTTATAAATTCTAATATCTCTTTTGTGCTGTCTATATTAGTTAAGAATCTAAAAGTTATAATTCTTTCTTCAAAGTCAAAGGCTATTCCAGGTATTTTATTTGTACCGATTTCTTCATACTTATCTTTAAAGACTTCTAAGGTTTCAAGCTTTACCTCATTAATTTTCTCAATGAATTCTTTTACAACAATATCTTCTTCAAGCTCCAGGGCCTTTTTGATAAGAACTTGTTTGCTATAAATCATATTTACTAAATTCCTTAATGTATTTCCTGTATGTTCTTCCATTGGCAACTGAATTTCTAAGGGTGTTTGCTCTTCTTCTCCTTTAAGCAAGTTTTCAATTTCTAGTTCTTTACCTTCTTTGTTTTTGATTCTACCTTCTTTGTCAATAATAAGTTCTTGATCCTTAGCTTGTACTTGATACGCAAAACTTGGTGCGCCTAGATATTTTGGTGTAGTACCAAAATGCTCTGCCAATGTTTTAATGAGTTGTTTCCTATCCATTGTAGATACCTCCTAATAATTTTGGTACTACATTAATCACTCAAAACAACATTTATATCAAGTGTTTATTTCATTATTTAAGAAACAATATCTTTATAAGGAATCTCTTCTCCACTCCTTAATAAAGAAACTTTTTCTTCATTTCCTACTTGCTCAATATACCTTTTTACAATCACATCTGCATACTTTTCATCAAGCTCTATGGTATAACAAATCCTATCTGTTTGTTCACAAGCTATAAGAGTTGAACCACTTCCTCCAAATGGATCTAATACAATAGAATTTGTTAAACTTGAATTTGTTATAGGATAAGCTACTAATGCTACTGGCTTCATTGTTGGATGGTGCTTTGATTTTGTCGGTCTATCAAAGTTCCAGGTAGTTCTTTGTTTTCTATCGCCATAGAATTTATGACTTGCAGTTGGTTTCCATCCGACAAGTACGGGCTCGTGGTTATATTGATAATCGCAACGTCCTAATACTGGTGAGTTCTTTATCCATATACAAGTTTGATGACAAAAGAATCCTGCATCTTTAAAAGCTAGTCTAAAATTCACCGTTTCTTTATCAGCATGGAATACATAAATTGAACCACCATCTGCAATACTTTTATACATCCCTTTATAAGCTTCTAATAGAAACTCATAGAATTTTTCATCTTCCATATTATCATTTTGTATTGTTCCAGCATTCCCTTCATAGGCTACATTATAAGGTGGATCTGTTACGACTAGATTTGCTTTATTGCCATCCATTAATTTTTCATAGGTTTCTAATTTTGTACTATCACCACATATTAATCTATGTCTTCCTAACAGCCAAATATCCCCTTTGTTCGTAATTGGTTCTTCTGGTAAGGGCTCATCAAAATCATCTTCCTTAACACCCTTTGGATATACTTCATTAAACAATGCATCTATTTCTGGCGGTTCAAATCCTGTGAACGATGTATCATAATCTAGAGATTGTAAATCCTTTACTAGCTCAGCAAGTAATTCCTTATTCCATTCACCACTTATTTTATTGAGAGCAATATTTAATGCTTTTTCTTTGGTTTTATCAACATCAATAACTACACAATCTATTTCTGTATAGCCTAAAGTTTTAAGGACAGAAATTCTTTGATGCCCTCCAATAACTGTTAAATCTTTATTTACTATTATAGGGTCCACATACCCAAATTCCGTAATACTATTTTTAATCTTTTCAAATTCACTATCACCAGGCTTTAGCTTTTTTCTTGGATTGTATTCAGCAGGTATTAGTGAATCTATTTGCAGTTTCTTGAATTCCATCTTCTTCCCTCCAAAATCTATCTCTAATGTAACAGTTATGGCTACAATATTTTCTTTTCTTATTCCCATAAATACTAAAATCCTGACCACAGTATGGACAGGTATATTTGTATGTTGCTGTTTCTTTTTTATTTCTTTTATCTTGATTGTTCTTCCACCATTGTCTCCTACATTCTTCAGAACAGAACTTCCTTGTTCTTCCCTGACCTTTTTGTTTAATTGGTTTTTCACAACAGACACAAAGTAAGTTTTGTTTTACTTTTTCTTCTACGTTAAGAGCAACAACACAAGAATCGCCATCTAATCCATTTCGCTTACAAAACCCTCTTACACTATCTCTACTTAGTCCTAGAAGAGCTGCAATCCCTTTATACCCCATCCCTTTTAATCTAAGTTCTCTAGTTTTTTCTTTTTCTTCCGCTAACATACGTTTGACCCCTTTCTATAAACTTTTACGCAATAAAAAAACAACCACAAAACCTTGTAGTTGCTTTATTCTATGTTTTTATTATGCGATTTTATAGTACCCCCCTTACCTAGTTCTGCGAAAATTCACGTTAAGGGGGGCGTCGGTCCTGGGTTTGAGGGGTTTTGAGATTAGACCCCCCCTACGACCTTAATTTCATAATGCAGATATCGCTGTACGATTTTCTAATTTTCTTTATATATATTTCATAATAATCTTTATCAATAAAAAGAACAGAACAAAGGAAACATTTTTTACCAATTTGAATACCATTCAAATTCTTTTTGTTTTTACTTGGTACAGTATATTGTGATAATTCTAATTTGCAAATAGGGCAAACCTTAAACTCTTTAATAGATTTCTGTCTTATTCTTAAATTTTCATTATCCATAAACTCTTTCTTTTTTTTTAGCCTAGAAGTTCTATCATCCATCTGGTTATTATAATCTAGTTTGTTATTATGAGCAGTCTCTTTTTTCACAGCCAATTTCTCTGAATAATAATTACAATGTGCTGAACCCCCACACTTTACCATAAAGTAACGTGATTTGTGTGTAATGCACTTTTTATTGCTGTTGTCATAATATACACACCTTGCTCTATGACGCCGTGGATCATCCTCTTCTTTTACAGCATAGCCAATATGCCAAGGGGTATCTGGCAGCTTTTTATTATTAATTCCCATAATTACACACCCCTATGAAATTTGATACATATATTATACCCCTATACAAGTTTATTTTCAATATTTATACTCTTCATATATATCTTCTGTCATCGTCTTTTTATCATGACACCTCTTACAAAGAGCCTGCCAATTACTCTCATCCCAAAATAATAGCTTATCTCCTCTATGTGGAATAATATGATCAACCACTGTAGCTTCAGTTAACTTGCCATCATCTTTACACTTTACACAAAATGGATTCACTTTTAAAAATCTACTTCTAGCTTTTCTCCATCTACTGTCATACCCTCGTTCACTAGCACTGGCCCTATTTTCATATAACCTTTTATGCTCATCGCAGTAATTTCCATCAGTAACCTTTGGACATCTAGGATGCTTACACGGTTTTTTGGGTTTCATCGGCATTTGGCATCACTCCATTTATATTAAAAAAAGCCCTTAGGAATTTTTTCCTTTAGGCTTTATTATTTTTTTATACACTTTTACATTTTATACTATATCACCTTCAAGAGTGGTTGGCAAGTGTTTTTTAGTGTCTTTTTTATTTTTTTTCATTATTTTTTCAATTTTTTTTAATGCGATGTCATGAAGCTTTAATGTGTATCTTTTATCGTATCCCATTACCACAGCAACCTCGTTCCAACTTTTACCATCAATATATCTCATAGCCAGTAGTAATTGATATTTAAGTTCATCTAACTGGTTTATGGTATCCATAATTTCTCTTTTCAAATCCACAAACCTATCCACTGTTTCATCAAGCTCATACTTTAAATCAATGAGTTTCACATTATGTTCTTCCCTAATATTTTTACGTTCACCACCAGTTACTTTTACCGGTGAATAGGAAGGTGTAGTTTTTTCTGCCAGGGCTTTTAACCTTTCTTGTTCTTCTAGTTTCTGATTGATGATTTTATCAAGCCACATTGCCTGTGATAAATATTCCCTTGCATTCATTCCTGATTCAGCTCCCTTCTTAGATCTTTTATCAGTTTTTCCCCATCAATACTTGTCAGGGCTTGAAACCACTGGGAACGGAAGAATCGTTCAATACTTCTCCTTATGGATGAGTGCTCTGCACTACGGTAGTCCTTTACTGCTTGTACCACAATGGCATTTGCCAATTTTTCATAACCATCCATCTTTTCCACCACCGTAGTAAGTTCTAATAATTAGGTCCTGTTTTTCTACATCCAAAGAGTGTATTCTCTCCATAACTTTTTCACGTCCTACTTCAAATTCCTCTTTGGTTTTATAAAAATTACATCCATCACATTTCTTATTAGTAAGGGCCACACACTTGGTAGGTTTATAGGCAAAGCAATCAGTTTTACCTGTTTTATTGGTTTTATTGGTTTTATCTGTTTTATTGGTTTTACCCGTTTTACCTGTTTTATTGGTTTTATTGGTTTTATTGGTTTTATCTGTTTTATTGGTTTTATTGGTTTTACCTGTTTTATTTAATTTGATCTGTTTTACTCGTCTACCCATTACTCCACCTCTTTTCTTGGTTTGCAGTGTATGGTGAAGTTTTTGATGGGAATCTTTAATGCTTTGGCTTTTGCAATCTCTACTGCCATACCTGATGAAACCCTTTCTCCAAATACCCACAGTTCATGGCAAAGGGATAACATTCGAATCCCCATACTGATTCCTAGGTTTCTCTCATCCATATCATTCTCATCTAACAGCTGCGGGTAGAGTAGATGAGGTATAAATGGAACTGTATTTTTTGTAATAGCAAATCTTCCATAACGTTTGGCTCTCTCAGTATTTAGCTCTATATCCCCTGCATAGGGTGAGCAGATAAATACCACTTTTTTCTTTTCCAGCTTTATTTCTTCCTCGATGTTTTTTATTGCTTCATATGCTGTCGGGTCTAGATACCCTTCAGAATTATATAAATTTACACCCATATTGGACTCCTCCTTATTTGCTAAAACCTTGTATTTACAAAGCTTTCAATGGTTTTTTAGTAGTGAGAGGGGGCATAGATGTCCTAATATAATCCTATATTATATATTTTTTTCTATATAATATATTTCTATATAATATCTCCTATATAAAAAGATAGAGTATGTTGGACATCTTTCACCCTGCTCTATTTACTGGCTTAAAACCTTGAACTCATATTGGACATAACCTTAACCCATATTGGACGGGTCATTCCCCTTAAATATCCTGTATTTCTTACCATTAATTTTCTTATCAATGATTCTATAATCAAATCTTCTATTAATCTGCCTGGAAAACTCAATGTGACTAAGTGGCTGGAAGTTATTGTGAATGCAATACTCCAGGTACTTTTTATACACCTCAGCTGTTTAATGTGTGGCTTAAAATCAGGACTATCTGGTGAGAATCTTGCATTAAAAGGAATAATTAAAAGTCTTCTTTGTACCGCACCGGTTTTATCCTTCACCCTTGGAATGTTGTTGGCTGAGAATAATAATTTAGCATAGTTATTAAAATCAAAGGGGTCTTTGCCTTTCTTTTCAGCATTTACTCTATCTCCCGTTACCAGTTTTTTAAATATAGATGGATCAGCAATGAACTCATCTCCAATGTCATCACCAATATTGGCCATTTTCCCAAAGAGTTCTGCAGTTTTAAATCTCTCTCCTAGGTCCTTTAAATCAAGAGCTGAGATATTATGTGAACCTATAAGCATCGTGATCATATCTAAAAACGTGGATTTTCCATTTAACTTCTCTCCTGTAAGTATAAATGCTTTTCCCATCTCACTCCTGCGATAGAAGGTATAGCCAATCAGTTCTTCTAAAAGCGACCGAATTTCTGTATCGTTACAACTAATGTTATTGAGAACCGTATCTGTTAACTCAAA
Organism: Natranaerovirga pectinivora; assembly: GCF_004342165.1. NCBI lineage: Bacteria > Bacillati > Bacillota > Clostridia > Lachnospirales > Natranaerovirgaceae > Natranaerovirga > Natranaerovirga pectinivora. The sequence goes on from NZ_SMAL01000005.1 coordinate 77,333, forward strand.
ATATGCTGCTGGGTTATAATCCCAGGGAATACAGTTAGTTATAATATGATCTGGAGAGTGATCATTAAAGGAATCATCTGTTAAGTTATACACTCCATTTTTAAAGGCCAGTAAACTAAAGTCCTCATAGCTTGGTCTGACTTCCTTAGCAATAAGTTCTAGATAATGCATTGTCTCATTTCTTTTTGATTTTGTTAGTTCAGGAAGATGTTTTATCATAGAGCCTTCAATGGCTAAGAGATTGCTGGTGTAGATGCCCTTTTGATAAATATGCAGTTGGCTATTTATTTTAATAATGTGCTCTTCACTTACTAGGAATTTGGCAAACCGATCGTGGAGAAACTTAGATTTAATATAAAAAGTCTGCTTTAAGAAGGCTTCATCTCTAAGGATGGTATCTACTTCTTTATCATCAAGTGGTGCCTTTAAGACATACTGATTAATAATATGGATGATGTCTTTAATACTCTCCTTGCTAAATCCCTCAGATTGGAGGGTAAGTATATAATTAAATAAGGTCTGATTCCTGCCATCTCCTTCTTCTAGGGACTTAAAATCTGGGATATTGTTTTTCTTTAGAGGCCTTAACCAATCCGGTAGGAAGTCCGTTTCCTCTACCGTTTCAATTTTATTTAGCCACCTTCTAGTTTTTCCAAATACTTTAATAGGTACTGGAGCATTTTGTTCACCTACCGCCACATCTACAATAACACCTATGGGAGTGATAAGTTTTGTTTGTTTTTTCTTTACTTCTGTATTTCTAAAATAGAAGTGGTTGCCTCTATCGGTTTTAAGGACTGGACACTTGATATCTAGCTCTGTAATTATCTGTTTTACAAGTTTTGCTTCCTCTTCATCATCTATATCTATTTGGACCATGCCGTCTTGTAGGATTCCTGCGAAGTCAGCATTCAATTTTCTAATGTGGTCATAACTATAAAATGAAGTTTTATTTCGATAAGGTTCAATGGGTTTTTTACCTTTTGTTTTAATATATCCCTTTAAAAATTCCAATTTTTACACCGCCTTTTTTCTAATTTTCAAACTGTAATTTGGTGATTTTTGGCCCAAAACAGAGGTGTTTTGAGTGTTTTTCACCAAATTATAAGTAAAAAAACCTTAATATACCCAAATTTGCATCAAATCTTAATGATTTTTTATTTAAATCCCTCTGTTTTAAGGCTGTTTTGGGGGTAATCACCAAGTTATTAACCAACAAAATCTTCTAATCTCTTCTTTGCAAGATTCACATACCAATCTCTATCTAATCTTCTTGGTATTCTTCTAGAGATAACATTGTCATTTACAATAAAACAACTCTCCGGTGTATTTGCTATTTTTTCAACTCTACTATTTCCTTTGACTTTAAACACTCCTGGGTCACTATTTCTTGATGCAAATACCCGAAGAGTTTTTTCTGATAGTGGTTTATTGCCATGTAATGCGTGAGAGTATTTACTAGATACCTTGACCACTTTTTGAAACTGCATCAGGTCTTTACAACTATAGATGGTATCCTCTACCGGAATTTTATTAATAAAATATTTCTTTAAAGCTTCATTCACAATGGGTAGATCATTATCAATAGCATTTAATTTTTTTACATAACCACCCTTGGATTTATAACTACCATCCTCTTTTATGATGATGTAGTTATTAACATCCTTTTGAAAAATTCGGTAGAAAAGCTCATAATCCAATTTCATACGAGTACGCTCTTCCCATTCCTTACAGATGGTTTTTATGGTGTCTAACTCTTCTTTCTGTTGTATCTTGCCAATTAACCCATCTGTATTGGATTGAATTAAGGTCCAATAAGGCTCTAATTGTTCTATTAAATCAAGCAGTAACAGCTGCCCACCCACACAGACATTATTGGCCTGCCTCGGATCATAGAGATTATTGTACTGATGTTTCATAGCCCCATAGGTGGCATTTAGAACAATTTTATATGGTTGCTGCATTGGGTCCTTTAAAGATTTAAGTCTTAATCGTTCATTGTAAATCTGCTGGTATAGGTTAGGGTCTTCTACATTCCTTGAAAGGAATCCATATTCCAGCATAATTGAAGGATAAAATGAATTTACATCCACACTCACTAATATCCCTTCATCCTGATACTTATCCCTTGCTCCATGAAGTCCTCCCCAAGCAAATGTATGTGGAACACCAGATACTACAGTTTCTAAAGATTTCTCATAACTATGGTTTATCGGGTTTTGATACCAGTCCACAACGTGGATATACTTTTTAATCTTTAATGTATCAGGAAGAATTAAATCAAACTCATCATCCCGATTCATTTTTCTAGCCTTTAAAATTAAAGCTGCCAGTTGTGCTTTTGTTTTTCCAATATATTTTAGTGGTAATTCAAACGCCTTTAGTAAAGCCATTTGAGTATCAAATTCTTCTTTTCTATGAAGAAAAATCTCCATGGTCTCTTCCACGTCATTGGTACAATAATGTACCACTTCTTCGATTTCTTTTTCTGTTAGTTTACGGTTTATATCAAAGCTAACAGTGGTTTCTCTAATATCGTGGCCCATAAATCCTTCTAGTTCTTTTAGGCCATGTAGGGTGGTCATCACATCAAACTGATACAGTGGAATTTTCATAAACAGCGAACTGTACTGCCATCCTTGTTTTTTATCTGCTATAATATACTTGGAGATACTATGGGGATTAAAACCACAAAGGATGCCCTTTAAGATGTACTGATCATAATGGCGACTGTTATAGCCCACCCAAATGTGATCCTTATGTTGTTCATAAAACGACGCTAATTTCTTAGCATCGTTTATGATCACATGTCTTTCTTTAGTGATAGGATTTACAATGACAAAGAGCCAATCTGCCAGGAAAACCTCTGCGTCATAAAACAGTAGCATCCTACTTCACCTCAAAGACATCAATAATTTTAAAGGTACTAAACCCTTTGTTGGTTTCTCCATACTCCACTCCATACTCAAAGTTGCCATCAACTTCTTCATGGATATTTAGGAGCAGATTGTGGTACTGGGTGAAATTATCAAAGGTAACGTCTAGTGTAGTTTCTAAAGAGCGTAAAAATTCATTGGCCATATGCAATCCAAAGGCTGTATGAATTACTTGATTCATAAAAAGCATAGAGTTTTTATACTCTCCCTCTAGAATCCTCATCCAGCAACTTACCATTGGTTTTCCAGCCTTTGACTCCACAAGTTCCAATTTTTCAATTGCTACTTCATAGGTTCCGTGGGGTACTTCCTTGTAGTCAGCACTGTTAGAACTAACATTTTTTAAATCCTCTTTTAAGCCCTTTACATCAAACTGTTTATCAAACTTTGTAAATACATTGCTCATAATAGTTATCCTCCTTTAAATTTAATTATTTGAAGAGCGTCTGCTCTTACGTGCTGTTTTTGATTCAGTTTGTTCTGTTGGTTCAGTTACATCAGGTTTTTCTTCGTTAGGTGTTTCTTCCTTAGGTGTTTCAACCTTGGAGTAGGTTTTAATTCCCTCTTGAGCAACTTTTAGTGCTTCTATAAAAGCTTCCTTTTGTAGTTTTACTTTGTCCACCTTGAAGTTAAAGCGACCACCACCAAATACATTCTCTTGCTTTTCTAGAAGCAGATATCTCTCTTCCCCATCCATATAAGCTCTTGCTGTGAGGTCTACAATTCCTGTTAGAACATTAGCCACTTTATCGTTGATATTAGGTTTAATGGTGGTAAGTTTATTTCCATTTTTTAGTGTTATCTCCGTATTTACTTCTTTTGAGATAAAAATGAGTTGATATCCCAAATTCTTTAGGCGTTTCATAGCGGATAAAAACTCGGTTCTCACCATATCCCAGCCTTTTCCAAATCCTGCATCCTGCTCGTGGTCTATACCTAATTTCTTATAGGTATAAAGCCTGCAATGCTCGTATAAATCTTCTACTAAATCCACTGCTATTCGCTTGAAGGTATTTTCTTTTTTCTCAAGCTCTGTAATAACTTCTAAAAACACCTCCCAGGCAAGCTTTTCTTTTCTAAGCCTTCCTTCATAGGTAACTTCATCGGTAATTCTAATAACTGGAGATGTAGTGTTATCTACATTGCCATCTGTATTAATAAATAATAGGTCCTCCAATGTATCTATAAAGGATGATTTTCCAACATAGGAATCTCCATAGACCCACTTGTCTGGGTTTAAATCCATTTTTCGCTCTCTTTTTTCATTTTTAGGTAGTAACATATAATCTAATTCCCCCTCACAATAGTTTTGAAATTCGCACCAGGCACATAATTTACTTGGTGCTTTTTCATAGTTTGTTACTGTCTCAATTTCCCTGCAGCTGTTAAAGAAATCTTCTACTTTTTGGTGGTCATATTCCACTTCAACGATTTTTACCTCCATTGTGGAGAGTGTTTCTTTAAGCCGCTTTCTAAATTGATACAGGTCTTCGGTTTTCTTCTGGCGAATTTGAGTTTTAGGGATAAATATATATCCAATCTTTGAAACCTTAAACCCTAACCCCTCTAAGAAATGCTTATAGAGGTGCAGTTGCTTTGACTTAAGATAATTCTCCACGTTATTGGAATACTTAAAGTCGTACACATCAATAGTTAAATCTTTGTTATAGAGAATTAAATCCACAAACCCTTTAAATGCAGGAAGATTGATTTCATATTCAAAGGTCACCTCTCTTCCCTCTACCAACTCCTCCATCATCATTTGGCCTTTCTCTACCAATGTCTTTAGTTTAATCATCTCGTTAATATGGGCATCTGTAATAAGTGGGTACTGGTGATAATAGTAGTCCTCCATAACATTAGTGCCTTTTTCTAATCCCAGATGCATAGCTGAACCAACTATGAGTGGATTATCGGCACTAGGTGGAATTATAGTGGTTAGTTCCTTGATGTATCTAAGGTGAAACTGGTATTTGCATTTTTCAAAGCACTCAACTCGGCTATGGGAATACTGCACAAATTCACCTCCCTTACTAAGTTTTTAAAATCACTAAACCCTGATGGATAAAGGATAATTCCAATCCCTCCTGCTGCATTAATCTCTTGGATGTTCATTTTCTGTAGTGCTGTTGGGTTTCCAGTATCAGACTTTAATTCTATAGCGACGAAAATTCCACTCACACAACAGATTAAATCAGGGATTCCTGACCTTTGAAATCCGCCTCCAAATACTTTAAAAAACCAAGTGTTTGGTTGGGATTTTAGGAATTTAATCACTTTACTTTGTAACTGTTTTTCTGTCATTTACGTGTCCTCCTTCTCAAATAACTCCAATGTATAATCCCTCCTCTCCTTTAAAACGGTTAGGATTTTTTCTTCCACTGACTTCTCCGTAATAAGGTAATAGTAGAAACAGCATCTACTCTGACCTATCCTATGGATTCGTTTCTTACTCTGCATCCATAACTCGCTTGATAGGGGTAAACTGTGGTAGATTATTTTATTGGCCCTTTGAAGGTTTACACCTGAAGCTCCTGCTTGGTATTGGACCAAAGTGACTGTGTTGGATATGGTTTCATAATTTTTTAGGTCAGTTCCGTCACCGTTGATATATGAAATTGGCTTTTCTAAGGTTTCACAGATGGCTTTAATCAGGTCAAATTCTAGTTTAAAATTATAGAAAATCACTACCCGGTCTTCTGTTGATTCTAGTAAATCTTTTAATGCCAGATGTTTATTTTTGTTATAGATGGAGGCCAGTTTTCTTAGATAAAGTAGCTTTGTAAGTGCTGTATCCCCTACAAATGTTTCACCACCTACGGTAATCAACCTGTCTTTCTTAAACTTTTTATAACTGGTTGTGTTTTTTATTTTGATGATATTTTCAATCTGATCCGGGAGATTAAAGACCTCCTCTGTCTTCATAAAAACCGCTCCATGGCTTTTTAATTTCTCCTTCAGCCGATCCACATTTTTATATCCTTTAACTACTGTGATTGGAAAACCACCTACATCTATCTTTTCTGTGATAGTATATTGCTTATAAAATAATTTTTTAGATATATTCCATCCTAGTAGTTTCAGTTGGGACCAAAGTTCTTCATACTTACCACCCGTTGGGGTTCCGCTTAATAGAATGACATTGGTAGGTTCTAAACTAAGGATAAACTTAGCCCTGTTGGATGTTTCGTTTTTGATGTATTGAGACTCGTCCAGCATAAGAGTAAAGTTCTGCAGTTGCTTTAACTGTGGTCTTCTCCATATGAGATCATAATTAATAATAATGACGCTGCTTGGCGGAATACTCTCTAGCGGCTGGTTCTTGTAAATCATCACTTCATAGTCATAGTAATTTTTAAAATGCTCTGCCCAATCGTTAACTTTGGATTTTTGGCAGATAAGTAGGTTATATGGTGTGTTTAGTTCTCTCATCTTCTCTGAGCCTAGAAATGTCTTGCCTAAACCCATATCCAAGTAGTACGCCACTCTTGCTTTATCTTTTGTTTCTGATAGAGCTTGTCTTTGATGTGGATATAATGTTATTCCATTGAATCACCTTCCTTGTTTATACATTTAGAGCAAACTCTTTTATAATACTATTCATTATAGTTAGGTCCTTACCAGAAAGACTTGTCCCAAGGCGTTCTAGCAATTCCTTTTGTTCAGGCTTCAGATACTTACGGTTCATATAGAAACCATCCATAACCCTGACACCACCACCATAACGCCCACGTATAGTTTCTAGAGGATAAGAAAGCGATAGATAGTCAATATCATTACGAATTGTTCTGATACTGACACCAAACTCAGTTGCTAGATTTTCCATTGTTTCTTGTCTTCTTTGACAAAGAACTTCCATTATTTCCATTCTTCTTTCATTTGGTCCCATCGCTTTCTCACCTCCTTCCCTTGCTCTGTAGTTAAAGAATAAAAGTTAAATAGGCAGGTTAATTTCCTATTTAGAAAAACTTTTATTTAAAACTCTAAAATAAACTGCAGAATTTTTACTGTCTGCTAACGTATACAACTTTAAGTCAATACGCCATTGAGAAATGGTACCTTTAATAAAACCTCTTATTGAATAAAAAAATGGCCAGAAAATCACCAATTTCTTGGTAATCATCTGGCCATCTAGTGGCTCTAATCTAAGTGAGAATTATTCAGTTATGTAAGCAATTTTATTTAAAGAGTAGAATTTAACTAATACTTTTTCCTTGCACCTACATTTGCAGGTTATAGGTCCTATTGTTTTTTCTGTCACATCAAATAAGCGTTTATTGCATTTTGGGCATCTTATTTCTACTAACACTATTTAACACTCCTTTTTTAGTTGTCTTGTAAGCTAAATAGCTTACATATAAGACAAAAAAAATATACTATCCTTGTTTATACTATGTCTTATATAAAACTGATACTAAGCCCCTATCTTGGGGCTATTTATCAAATTTAACCTATTACCTACAATACTCCTTGTGTATAATACCTAGTTCTTTTAACCGGTATTCAGCAGCTTGATAGGATACATTGAAAACATTTACCATTTCATTAGTATACGTTAAATTCCTCCAAAATACATCGCTACAATAGGTTAAAGATCTTATTAATTGTATTACCATTTTCTTAGGCATTAACATAGCTGACGAGAAATAATTTGCTTGCCATTCCATACTATCCTTATCATCCCATTTCCTTGTAGGTTTAGCTTTACCATTAGCTGCTACTGCTCTACATTGTATCATTGGTTCTACTTCGTTTTCAAAAAGTGATAACTGATTTGGGTCATAAGCAAAGTATTGACTATGAAAAATATCATGGCCACTTTCGTGACCCATCGTATATCTGTATCTAGGCTCTTGTCCATCATCTAACAGATTGTTATCAATAATAACAGTCCTTGCTTTCGCACTGATATATTCTGCACTATTAGTTTCTGGAACATACACTGGAACTTTGTTTGTATCATTAAATACTGTCATTCCCAAATACACTCCATTATGAGATAGATAGTGAAAGTCCTGCTTCAAACCCAGGTAATTCAGAACAAAGTCATCTATATCTATTTCCATTGGAGTTTTCATAGCCTCTGGCTTATAATCTAATATGAATTGCTCAGCTATGTAGTCAATTTCTGACTTACTTAAAATAGGTACACCATTTTTCTTTGTTCTATATGTTGGAGAATACATCTAAAACAATTACCCCTTTCTTTTTTTGAGTTCTTTTACAAACTCCAACCATTCTTCCTCCCCAGCATCTAAATCTCTAGCTGTACGAAGTGCGGCACTTACGTAATCCCTTTCCATAATATATTCTGGTAGGTCAGGAGCTACTTCGTTTCTTCTTTTACCAGCTAAATCTAGCATTGTTGTCTTTTCCTCTTCTGATAGCATTAAAATATTAGCGAGAAGCCCCAATTTTTCTAAGTCAAAGGGGTTACGTCTGTCTTTTTCAACGTCACTTAAGTATGGCGGAGTAATACCTAACAGTTTCGCCATCTCTCTAAGCGTTATTTTCTTTTCTTCACGCTTTTTGGTAATGAACTCACCAAAGTTTAATAATTTATTTTCCATTTTTTTCACCTTTCTATTTGTTTCTGCCTACTCTTCTTATTTTTACCTTATCACTTGGATAATAGGTCTTTTTACTTTGTAGGTCCTCATCTTTTATCGGTGATTTTTTATAGTGACTTTATAATTGTAAGCTAGTTAGCTTATAAATAAATTATATGTAATTGGTTTATAGTTGTCAATATTAAAATAAAGATTAGTTTATATTTTATATATGAATTTCTGTTCAACTTACATTCCCCAGTTAAGCAAGATAATTGGTTAATAAGGTCTGTTTAGCATTTTTATATGTAAGGTAGCTTATTATAATTTTACACCGAACATATGTTTGTATTAATAATTTTTAGTTTGTTGTTCTCTGTTACTCATTATACTAATTATTTATTCCAAGTTGATACTAACCCCTTTTTGTTCCTTGATACAATATTTTCACACTTTGAAAAATTGTTTTCAATTATATCAGTTGCATTTTCATATTTCAAGATTTTAAATAAGTAAATACAATACTCTTTCCTTCATACTTCTATATATCGAATGTGATTTATTAAGACAAATGTATTTAGTAGTATTAACACAAAATAGGTCATAACTAACAAGTAAATTTACCTGTTAACTATGACCATATTAATTTTATTTAATAACTGTATCAATTTCTTTACATAATTTTAAATATATATTTTGCATTTCATTTATTAAATCTTCAGTATTTTTTCCATTTTTTTGCCTAGCTAGCTTACCTAATTCACTCAATTTTCTGTGTGATTTATTTAATTCATCATATTTAGGAATTTTAATATTAAATCTTATACTATACGACCTATTACTATAGGTTGCTTTAAAATAATACTCAATGATAGGCGTATTTAAAATAGCGCAGATATAGTCAGCCTCGTTTATTGTAATAAAATTTCCTTCTTTATCTCTACTAATATAGGGTGCGTGTTTTGCACAAATTCCTTGAACATCCTTTTTATTCAGAAATTTTTCTGGAGTTACTACTGCAGCATTCATCTTTGTATTATCTCTAAATGTTACCATACAATTATTAAAAGTATATAACCCCACTTTTGACAGAGAATAAAATGCTTTACCCATTGAGATCAATTGACTTCTTTTGGATTGGCTACCAATAATATGTTTATGATTACGTAAGTAATTATAGGTATTATTACACTTCACCATTTCCGATACATCTACTGCATACCTGTCATTGTCTTGATAAGGGAAAATACATACTTCATTTGTTTCTTTAATATAAAACTTCTGTATGTTCGGTCCTGTTATCAAAGGTCTAATATATCTTTCTTCAATCTGAAAACTTTTCCCATTGACTAAACTTTTATACTTTGATGTTCGGCGTGGGACGCTCTTAACAAATAAATTATCCTCTGTTGTTTTTTCCCTATCTATTTCTAGCATAAAAACTTCTAAAGGCGTAAATTCAACACCACTTCTTGCTTTGTATGCACATTCGCCAATTATTAATTGTAGTTCATCTCTTGAAAACTCTTCTGAATTTACAAGTGAAAATCCAGTTCTATTCTCATCAGCTCTAACTAAAAGCAACTCATTATATTCAAAATCTTCTTTTACAGTATTATAGTGACTATTCATATTAATTAGTTCTATATTTTTACCTTTTTTCTTTTTAACAATTGTAACAGGTACTCCATCATTTTTATAATCAACTGGTTTAGATGTATACAAGAATTCACAAAAAGATTCTTGAGTTTGAATAAAAGGATGTCCTGCTTTTTCGTAATCTACAACCTGTTCTAAATACAATCTTTTACCAGTATTAAAGTCTAAATAGAACTCTCTAAACCCCTCGTATGAATCTTGTGTCAACATTGTTTTAGGCATTAAAAATGATAATTTACCATCTTCTTTTAACCATTTTTTTGCAGAGTCATTAGCTATTAAAGCACAAATATTTAAACTAATTGCCCCCATATAACTCTGTCCCGAGAATAAATGTTGCTCTAAACATCTTGTCTTGATATTCTTTGCATAATATTCTGGCAAATGTTCCCATTTTACCCATGGTGGATTTCCAACTATATAGTCACATCTTTCAATTGAACTTATCTGCAAACTATTTGCAATCAACCTTAATGCACCAAAAGAACGCCCATTATTCTTTAATTCTACTAATCTTTCTGTTAGACAGTAGGTTACATTGGCTAATTCCTTATTTCCAAATAGATCAGGAATCTTATTAACTACTATAGAATTAAATTCACTTACCACATTGATATCTTCTAGTACCCTATCTAAAATTCCCATGTTCTCAAGAAAATCAGGTTTGTTAATAACATCAATAGGAAAAACTGCTGTAATTGTTTCCCCATTTTCTATAAAAACTTGACTTTGTAAACATTCTATTCCATCAACATTAACCTTCATAACTGGAGCACTCGCATCACCCAAGTAAACAGGAATATTAGTTGGAAGTAATATCTCTTCACCTCCATCAAACAATCTAGAGATTGCAATTAGATAAGAAACCCTTGCCATTAATACAGATAAAGGATTTAAATCAATGCCTTTTACATTATTTAATAGTTTTTCTAATAATTGCATTCTTTCATTATAATTTCTATCAATATTCAAAAAATTATTGATTACATTGTTTATATAGGATGTTAAAAATACTGCTGATCCACAACATGGATCCAAGATTAGTTTATCAACTATCTTATAAAAGTCATCGTCACCAACTGCATCAATGATAGTTTTTTCAGCAAGCCACTCAGGGGTAAAATATTCTCCTAAAGAATGTCTAACTTCATTAGGAATTGTTTCCATATACAAGCGTCTAAACAAATCCGGAGAACTGCTGTAAACAAACCCTATATACTCATACTCATCAACAACTGTAATCACTTCTTTCAATATTTCATATAATTCATAATCCCAGACTTCATCCTCATAATACCATGAGAAAAAAATATCATCCAATAAACCGTTAATATTTGCTAAAGTTGAATCTGATTGCAGCTGTTGTAATTTATTTTTTAGTGTATTTTCATCTACATCTGTTATATTGTCAAAGTAAAAAGAATTTTCTTTAATAACCAATTTTGAGATAAACTTAAAAGCTATCATTTTTATATTTGTTGCATATGTAGTTTGCAATGCAAATAGAGCTCTATATTCGTTACTATTATTAGAAATATTACAATCTAATATTTCCCCTAAAGCTCTCCTTCTCTTGGCAATATCGTTGCTTTGACCACTGTCTGCCTCTGATAAATGAAATGCATTTTCCCATTGCTTTAATATCATATCTGTTTTTTTATTACTAGTTTCTGTTAAAACGTTGTATAATTTTTTTGCAAGCTTATTTGACGCATTTTCTTTACTTTTAGTTAAGGCAAAGTCAATTAAAATATTTTCGGTAGTAAATTGTTTTTGTGAATTAAGAAGTATTAGTTGACTAATTTTCTTAATGTCATTAAAATCTAATACTTTTAATACCGAGTGATTGATTCCATCTTCTTTTTTATTAAAGTACATTATATTTTTACCATCACATAATACTGCACAAGAAAATTTATTTTTTTCTTGATTAAAATAACTAACAGTTTGTTTTATAGCTTTTTTAAGTATTGTAGTACTAGATAGCGCATCATATTTTTTAAATTCTATAAAAAAGTAGTAATTATTATATACAGTATCCATTCTACCTTCAAAAGAATTTATTATCCCCTCATCTGTGCGCCCCACTTCAGACTTTGGAGAAATATCACCATCTGATAAACCAAAAAAGTTCCTTAGGTGATGATAAAGGCACCTGTTAAATGCATCTACAACATCAGCTTCTGAATTACTTTTTAAACAAGCTTCTAAAATTTCGTTAGTAATTTTTTGACAAAGTTTACTAAATTCTGGAGTATTAATACGTTCCTTTATATTTTCTTCATTTTTAATCATGATAAAACCTCCTTTTTTATGTCCACAAGGATTATATCACTACAATTTTATATTGTCCACACATATTCCAATTTCAATATTTAACATTTAATTTCCATCCCACCTCACTAAAATTTTTAATTTCATCCTTTGTTATAATTTTATATTTATTATAATATTGAATTTTTTGAGCTTTCAAATAATCCATTTTATTTGAAGCCTCAACCATACTTTCAAAACTCCCATATAGTACCCAGGATGTTTTATTATCTATTGTCATTAAGACTAATAGAAATACTTCCATGAATTTCACCTTCTTTCATCTATGCATCTTAACTCTATTAAGTGCATGTATCAAGTTATACTTAACAGTAATAAATAATACAGATGAAGGTATGTATATAGTAATAATATTTTTCTATGTCACTGCTAGTTTTACATCTTTAAAACAGCCTATTTCACTTGACTAACCATTTACGTGTATATGTATTTATATTCCGCCTAAAAGTTAGACCCCCGGGGGTCAAAAAAATCCCCCAAACCTAGTTTGAGGGAACATAAATACACATTTCAATATTCACTTAAAACCTTGAAACCCTTTGATATCAACCTATTTCTTCTCTATCAACACGACTGTTTCAACGTGAGGCGTCTGAGGAAACATATCCACACAAACAACCTTCTTAACCTCATACCCACTCTTAATCAATTCTTCCAAGTCCTTCACAAGTGAAGTCGGCTTACAAGACACATAAACAATCTGCTCCACCCCAAAGTCTATAATCTTCTTCAAGGCTTTTGGATGTATCCCTTCTCTTGGAGGATCTAGTACTATAATTTCTGGTTTATCAACCAATTCATCTATAACCTTTAATACATCTCCTGCTAAAAACTCACAGTTCTCTAATTGATTTAACCTAGCATTTTCTTTAGCTGCTTCTACCGCTTCTTCAACAATCTCAACACCTACCACTTTTTTAGCTACTGGGGCTAACATTTGAGCAATAGTTCCGGTACCACTGTATAAATCAAATATCACTTTGTCTTTTGTTTCTCCTACATAATCTCTAACAACTGAGTACAATACTTCTGCCCCTAAAGAGTTGGTTTGGAAAAATGAAAAAGGAGATATCTTAAACTTCAATCCTAACAACTCTTCATAGAAATAGTCTTGTCCATATAGTATTCTAGTTTCGTCACTTTGTACTGTATCTGCTACATTATCATTAAATGTGTGTAATACGCCCGCTATTTTACCATCTAAATCAAGGTTTACCAACTGATTAATTAACTCCGATAAATCTAGATCTAATTGGGTGCTAGTTACTAAATTAATCAATAACTCTTTAGTCTTCACACCTCTTCTAACGACCAAATGTCTAAGATACCCTACATGGTCTTTTTTCGTATAGTAAGTTATATTTCTTTCTGAAAAATAATTTAATACACATTCTAAGACTTTATTGTAATCGTTATCCACAATTAAGCAGTTGTTTGTTGTGACTATATCGTAAAAACTTCCTTTTTTATGTAAGCCTAATGCCAAAGGTCCGTCCTTATATTCATCTCCAAAGGAAAATTCCATTTTATTTCTGTAATGCCATTCACTTGGACTTCCTTTTATGCCTTCAAATTTATAATTTATTTTTAACTCATCTAATAAATCTATTACATGATTTTTTTTCACTTCTAATTGGTTTTCATAACTAAGTGTTTGATAAAAACAACCACCACAAGGCCCAAAGTGTATACAAGGGGCTTGTCTATTTTCTATATCTGCTTTTTCTATTGTTTCTAAAATGCGTCCTTCAAATTTACCTTTTCTAGCTTTTGTTACTGCAAATTTTACTTTTCGTCCTGCAATTGCTTGTTTGATACTTACTTTATTGCCTTCTATATTGATAATCCCCTTATTTGGGAAAGTTGTTTTTTCTATTATGCCTTCGTATATCTCTTTCTTTTTCATCCTATACTCCTTCATAACTATCCTATCATTATTGTAGCGGAGAATAAATTCTCCGCTACTTATAGTATCTTATAAAATTAAACTATTCTTTGATTTCATTCTCCATCATAGCTGTTTCAATTTCTTCTGCTAACTCGTCTAACTCTTCTTCATCTTCGTAGTCATCGTAATCATCATATTCTATGTCTTCAAAGTCTTCATCATCAAAGTCTAAATCAAAGTCATCATCAAAATCTTCTAGGTAGTTTGGTGTTAAATATCTATATATTGCATATGCCACACCTGCAATTGCTGCTACTGAAGCAACTACAACAGCAACCCATACCCATGTACGATCTTTTCTCTCTTCTTCTTGTTTTCTGCTGAATTTGTGTAAGAAATCATTAAATTGTCTCATGCTAAGAAAGTCCTCTCTGTTTCTAAACATAACATCCACATCCTTTCATTATTCTTCACAATTATAGTTCCCATTTTTTTGTAATATATTTCATTATAACATTAATTTATTCCAATGACCATATTATATGCTTTTTTTAATAAACTACTCTACTTTTTTTAATTTTGCTAATGAGGCAAATAATTTTTTTACGCCAACTTTTGTAAAGTTAACAGTTACTTGGTAATCCGCTCCACCTGGCTCTATTTCTATGATTTCACCTGGTCCAAATTTTAAATGTTTCACCACATCTCCCACTTGAAAATCAAGGGTTGCACTATTTGAAACTGGCATTTTTTTTGTTTCATAAGGTTTACTATTAAAGAATGTATTATTTCTTTTGCTATATTCTTTTACTTTTGCTAGTGGATCTGTCACTGCTGGTCCTGATGAACTTTCTTTTAATAATTCTTTTGGAATTTCTTTAATAAATCTTGATACAGAGTTATATTGGGTTTGTCCTCTAATCATTCTTGATTTTGCACATAGGATACACAATTTTTCTTCTGCTCTTGTAATCCCAACATAACACAATCTTCTTTCTTCTTCTAAATCTTCATCTAATCCAGAAGACAATGACATATAGCTTGGGAATAAACCTTCTTCCATTCCTGATAAGAATACATTAGGGAATTCCAATCCTTTTGCACTGTGTAATGTCATAAGTATAACGGAGTTGGCATTGGCATCCATACTGTCAATATCTGCTACTAATGAAACTTCTTCTAAGAATCCATTCAGTGTTGGTTCTTCATTCGATTCTTCGTATCCAGCTGCTTTAGAGATTAATTCATCGATATTTTCTATTCTTGCTTGAGCTTCTGGTGTGTTTTCTATTCTTAATTCTTTAATATACCCTGTTACATTTAAGACATCTTCTATTAATTCAACCAATGGTATATGGTTGGCTTTTGTTTTAAATGTTTCTATTAAATTAACAAAGTCCGTTATTTTTAATGCTGCTCTACTTAAACTTGGTATGGCTTTTGCATTTTTTAATGCAGCGTATAAATCTATTTCATTATCCATGGCAAAGTCATTGGCTTTATCAATGGACGTTTGTCCAATTCCTCTTTTTGGTACATTGATCACACGTTTTACAGCCAAGTCATCTTTTGAATTATTGATTGTTTTTAAGTAAGCTAGTACGTCTTTGATTTCTTTTCTTTGGTAGAAGTTTACCCCGCCTACAATTTTATAAGGGATGTTTTTACTTACAAAAGCCTCCTCAATAACACGTGATTGAGCATTTGTACGATACAGTATAGCAAATTGGTTGTACTCTTTGCCATGATTCATAATCTGGTCAATGATTCTACCGGCTATAAATTCTGCTTCTTCTCTTTCATTGTATAAGTTATGAAATTCTATCAACTCTCCATCGTCATTGGCTGTCCATAATGTTTTGTCTTTTCTGCCAAAGTTATTGCTTATGACTTCATTGGCTGCTTGAAGAATATTTTTTGTTGAACGATAGTTTTGCTCTAATTTAATAACCACTGCATCATTAAAGTCTTTTTCAAAGCCTAAGATATTTTGAATATTGGCCCCTCTAAATTTATAAATAGACTGGTCATCGTCTCCAACCACACATAAGTTACGGTATTTTTTAGCCAATAATCTTACCAATTCGTATTGGGCAATATTGGTATCTTGGTACTCATCAATCATTATGTATCTGAATCGGTCTTGATATTCTTCTAATACATCTGGTCTTACAGTAAATAACTCTACTGTTTTATTAATTAGATCATCAAAATCTAGTGCATTATTGCTTTGTAATTTATCTTGGTATAATTTATAAGCTTTTGCAATGGTTTCTTTTCTAAAGTCACCATAAGTTTCTCTAGCAAATTGTTCTGGTGACTTGATTTGATCTTTTGCAGATGAAATCTCTCCTAATACACTTCTTTCTGGATAAAGCTTTGTATCAAGATTCAGTTGTTTTAAGACTTCACGAATAACAACTTTTTGATCATCTCCATCATAGATTGTAAAGCTTTTATCGTAACCTAATTTATCTATATGTCTTCTAAGGATTCGTACACAAGTCGAGTGAAATGTACTCACCCATACTTCTTCTCCACCTTGTCCGATTAAATTGTCTACTCTTTCTCTCATTTCCTTTGCGGCTTTATTTGTAAAGGTAATAGCAAGTATATTCCACGGAAATACGCCTTTTTCTTCTATTAAATAAGAGATTCTATGTGTTAATACTCTTGTTTTACCCGATCCTGCTCCTGCTAATATTAGCAATGGCCCTTCTGTATGTAATACTGCTTCTTTTTGTTTAGGATTCAAACCATCATATCTACTCATTTTTTAACCCACCTATTTCTTTTTCTTATAATCCAAAGTTTTATTATCTATATATAATACCATAAATGAATTCTTTAATAAACTGTTAATAGATTGGAAATTCTGTTGGTGTAATTTTAAATGTACTTGTTATCTAGTTTTTAATACTATATAATGTATTTAGGATTATTTTCTAAGAGGTGAACAAAATGGATGAAATGATTAAATCAATACAAGATTTAATAGATAAAGTTGATTTTGATTACATAAATATTAATGACATACCTAATATTGACCTGTATATGGATCAAGTAACAACTTTTATGGATGAAAATCTTGAAAAAATGAAACGTAATAGTGAAGATAAAATACTAACAAAAACGATGATTAACAATTATACAAAAAATGATTTATTGCCTCCACCAAATAAAAAGAAGTATTCAAAAGAGCATATGTTGTTCTTAATCTTTACTTATTATTTTAAAAATGTTCTTTCTATAAATGATATTCAAAAACTTCTTGAACCTATATCAAAAACTTTCTATGGAAAGGAAGAAAAAAAAGGTCAATTTGAAGATTTGTATGAGAAGATTTTTAGTTTACAAAAACAACAGTTTAATGATATTGAAAAAGATATAGAAAATAAAATAGAAATGTCAAAAGAGGCCTTTAAAAATCTTAATGATGATTCTGAATTATTATTTTTATTCAGCTTTATCTCTTTATTAAGCTTTGAAGCTTTTATGAAAAAACATATTGTTGAAAAGTTAATTGATCAATATTTCTCTTCAAAGGAAGAAGATAAGAACATTTAAAAATAGCAATAACACTTGTGTGTTATTGCTATTTGTTTTCTTTCATACGTGCAAAAATCATATCGTATCCATCATTACCATAGTTTAGGGAACGATTCACTCTACTGATTGTAGCCGTTGATGCTCCTGTCTTATCAGCAATTTCAAGATATGTTTTTTGTTCTCTTAACATTTTAGCCACTTCAAATCTTTGAGACAAAGATAATATTTCATTTACTGTACAAATATCTTCAAAAAAATCATAACATTCTTTTACATCTTTCAAATGTAATACTGCATTAAATAGTTGATCGACTGCGTCTGTTCTTATATTTTTGCTCATATAATTCTCCTTTAGTAATACATCCACTCTATAATTAATAAGTATATAACATATTCTACTTAATGAGATTTTACCATTTTAACTTAATAAAGTAAAGCCTAATTATCTATGTTTATATATTTTTTTAGCTTATCAATAGAAGTATTCACTATTAAGTCTTCTGGAAAACCTACACGTTCTAAAACCATTTGAGCATTTGAAAAATTACCAACATCACAGGATATGTGAGAATCGCTTCCTATTATAATAGAAGCCTTATACTTCATACACAATTCTAACATCTTAGTACAATTATTCACTGAATTTAATCTAAAACTATTAGGATCTAAGGAGCTATTATTAACTTCTAATAATGTATTATGTTCTTTTGCCTCTTTTACAACTAATTCATAGTCTAAAGGAAACCTGGAGTCATCAGGGTGACCAATTACATTTATTCTTTGATTTCTAATCGCCCCTATAATGGTTTTTGTATTTTCTTCTATGGTACCAAAGTTAATACAAGGTGGGTGCAAACTGGCAATCACTATATCTAAAGATTTCAGCGTATAATCATCCAAATCTACAGAACCGTCCCTATCTATAATATTCACTTCTGCACCTTTTAATATTCTTACACCGTGCAATGTTTCTGGCACAACCTTTAAATTATGAAAATAAAATATATGTGGTGCCCCTGGCATTTTAGGTGCATGGTCTGTTAACCCAATTAATTTCAAACCTTTTTCTGAAGCACTTTTTGCATTTTCTTCTAATGTACTGTATGCGTGACCACTGGCTATTGTATGACAATGTAAATCTAATTCATATTTCATAATAAACTCCTTTACCAAATAATTGCTCCTGCCACTCCTGCAATAACTATATATACTATTGGATGCTTTTTAAATTTTAATATGCCTAAAATCATTATTAAAAATACAGCTATGGCTCTAAAATCAATATCTCTATAAAATCTTAATAAATTTCCTTGTTCAACTGTATATAATGATACCAATGCAACTTGCACAATTGCTGTACATACAAGGCCCAAAACAGCAGCTTTTAATGCTATAAAAGCAGACTTAACTAATGGATGCTCATTAAACCGTTGTAAAAATGTAGCAACAATTATTGCTAGAATAAATCCGGGTAAAATAACCGCTATGGAAGCAACTAAAGCACCAAAAACACCGCCTGAGCTAAAGCCAATGTATGTAGCCATATTAATGGCTATTGGTCCTGGTGTTGATTGTGATATTGCAATTAAATCTGCAAATTCCGTTACAGTGACCCAACCTTTATCCAAGGCTGTCTCTTGCAATAGTGGCAACATTGCTAATCCGCCACCATAAGAGAATATGCCAACCTTAAAAAACTCTATAAATAATATTAATATATTCATCCTTTTATCCTCCTATAATAAATCAGTATGCCTACTAAAGAGGCTGCTACTATGATTAGCATAGGAGAAACAAAAGACCCCATTACAAGAACAAATGATATTCCTGCAATGATAATAGTATAATAATCTACAATTGCATTTTTAATCATTCTATAAATGGCCGTCACCAAAAGTGCTAGTACTGCCGCTCTAATGCCTTTAAATGCGTTCTGTACGATTATGTAATCATTTAATCTTGTAAATACTGTTGCAACGATAAGAATAATTATAATTGATGGGGAAATAACCCCAAGGACTGCAAAGATAGAACCTAATATACCTTTTAATTTATGACCTACAAAAACCGCCGTATTAGATGCAATAACCCCAGGTAATGATTGGGCAACTGAATAAGATTCTAAAATTTCATCATCTGTACACCATTTCTTTTTTTCAATAAGTTCTTTTTCAATGATGGGTAGCATTGCAATCCCACCACCAATAGTTAATAACCCTACAATAAAAAATGATTTGTAAATTTCAAATAGTTTTTTTACATCATTATTAAAAAACCCTTTAAAGCTTTCTAGTAGCTTTTTCAATAATTGAATGGTCGCCACATAACCTTTCTTTAACTTGTTCATATTAATGTCTCCTTAAAAGTAAATGATTATGTCTTTATAAACATATTATATCATATTTTTAACATTTAGACTTATAAATAGATGATTCTTGCATTATTTTATTGCAATTATTATATTATAACATGTCATAAAAATAAGTACAGGATATATGAACTAAAGTTAGCACCTTATACAAGCCGTAGAGAATAGTATATATAGAAGCACCAACTTTTATATAGGAGGTATCTAAAGTGAAAAAAATATTAGTTGTTTTTGTACTTATATTTGTTGTCTTCGCTACAACCCTTACTGGGTGTAGTAAAAAGGATGACGATCTTATAACCGTTAGATTTAATGAAGTCGTTCATTCTGTTTTTTATGCACCACAATACGTAGCCATAGAAAAAGGGTTCTTTGAAGAAGAAGGTTTAAAAATTGATTTAAGCACAGGATGGGGCGCCGATAATAGCATGATTGCCGTTCTTTCTGGTAATGCTGATATTGGCTTTATGGGTTCTGAAGCATCCGTATACGTTTATAATGAAGGTCAAGAAGATTATGTTGTAAACTTCGCTTTACTATGTCAGCGCGCTGGCAATTTTATGCTGGGTAGAGAAGATGATCCTAACTTTACTTGGGATAAAGTAAAAGGTAAAACCATCGTTGGTGGACGTAGAGGTGGAATGCCTCAAATGGTATTAGAATATATCTTAAAACAAAATAATATAACGCCTTATACAGATGTAAATATCATAACAAATATTGACTTTACTGCCACTGCTGGTGCTTTCTCAGGCGGTACAGGTGATTATATTGTTGACTTTGAGCCAACAGCATCTGCTTTAGAAAATGAAGGTGTAGGAACAGTAGTAGCTTCTTTAGGTGTAGATAGTGGTTACGTTCCTTATACAGCATATATGGCTAGAAAAAGTTATATAGAAAAAAATCCAGAAATTATTCAAAAATTTACCAATGCTATTTATAAAGGTCAACAATGGGTTGATGCTCATACCCCAGAAGAAATTGCAAAAGCCATTAAGCCACAATTCCCAGATACTAACGTAGAAACCCTTACTCAAATAGTAACCCGTTACAAAGAACAAGATACTTGGAGACTTGATCCGCTATTCCCTGAAGAAGGATTTGATCTTCTACAAAATATCTTAGATGAAGCTGGTGAATTGAGCAAACGTGTACCTTTTGAAGTATTAGTTGATAATAGTTTTGCTAATAAAGCCATAGAATAATAAAGCTAATAACTTTTTTCATATAAATCTTCTCCCATAATATATCATTTTACAATAAGTCAAGATTTTCTTGGCTTATTGTATTTTTTTAGCTCTGACTCCTTTATTTAAGCACTTTTTTTGGAAAGTTCAATACTATATAGTATAGATAAAAGTTTAACTTCATCCCAAAGGAGGGATAAAGCAATGGCTCCTTTTGTAAATGTAGAAAATATTTCATATACCTACCATACTTTGTCTGGTGAAACAAAGGCTATAGATAATCTTTCTTTTGGTATAAATAAAGGAGAATTTATTAGTATTGTTGGTCCAAGCGGTTGTGGTAAATCTACTTTGCTATCCATAATTGCAGGTTTGTTAACGCCATCTTCTGGTGAAGTGTATATAAATAATAATAAAATTATAAAAACCTCTAATGATGTTGGTTATATGCTTCAAAAAGACCATCTCTTTGAGTGGAGAACTGTAATAAAAAACATCACTTTAGGTTTAGAAATCCAAAAAAAATTCAACACAGAAGAAAATCTTGACTATATTGATTCCTTATTGAAACTGTACGGTCTTTATGATTTTAAAAATTATCATCCTTCACAATTGTCAGGGGGCATGCGACAAAGAGTTGCTTTAATAAGAACCCTTGCTCTTAAACCTGATTTGTTATTATTAGATGAACCCTTCTCTGCTCTTGATTACCAAACACGACTATCTGTTGCTGATGATATTGGTAATATTATCAAGAAGGAGAAAAAAACAGCTATACTCGTTACTCATGATATTGCAGAAGCCATAAGTATGGCTGATCGTGTAATAGTTCTTTCAAAAAGACCAGCTACTATTAAAACAATTGTTCCAATAGAACTGTCTATTGACGATAGAACTCCTTTTAAATCTAGAAGCGCCAAAGAATTTGGTGATTATTTTAATTTAATATGGAAGGAGTTGGATATAGATGTCAACGAAGAATAAAATGTCAACAGCTCAAGAATCTTTTCTAAGAAAGCATAAAAGAGAAATATTATTGGTCAATATTTATAGATTAATTGTTTTTATTGCTTTTTTTGGACTATGGGAAGTGAGTTCAAGACTTAAACTTATTGATTCATTTATATTTAGTAGTCCAAGTCGAATAATAAAAACATTTTATAATATGTTAATGGACGGGTCTATTTTTTACCATACAGGTATTACCATATTTGAAACCCTTGTAAGTTTTTCTTTAGGAAGTATTTTGGGAATAATTATAGCCATTATACTATGGTGGAATAAAACCATTGCTAAAGTTTTAGAGCCTTATTTGGTCGTATTAAATAGTCTTCCTAAAACGGCATTAGCCCCTATTTTAATTGTATGGTTAGGTAATAATATGAAATCTATTATCTTCACAGCTTTAACTGTTTCCATTGTTGTAACTATACTAAATGTGTACAATGGATTTATAAATGTTGAAGAGGATATGATCAAATTAATTTATACTTTTAATGGAAAAAAACAAGATGTGTTAAAAAAAGTTATCCTACCTAGCAATATTCCTACGATTATTAGTACTATGAAAATCAACATTGGTTTATCATTAATTGGAGTTATTATTGGAGAGTTCCTAGCTGCAAAAGCAGGCCTTGGTTATTTAATCGTATATGGAAGTCAGGTATTTAGACTCGACTGGGTTATGATGAGTATTATTTTACTAGCTCTACTGGCAACAGCACTCTATCAAGGCATTGTCTTTATAGAAAAACGGATAAAACGGTACTAAAAAGCGGAGAATGAATTCTCCGCTTTTAATTATACTGCAACAACAATACCACCATCATACGCGTATGTTGTACTAATTCCTGCTGTACTAACAATTATAACATCTTTAAAAGAATATCTTTTTAATATCTCTTCTTTAAATTCTTTTGCTCTTTCTGGACAATTACACTGAGCAATGACACAGATTTTTTCACTTAATTGCTGTCCTTCTTCTCCAATGATTTCTGCCATTCTATTAAGAGCTTTCTTAATACCTCTTCCTTGGTCTAATTTTTTAATGGTACCATCTTTATTGGCACCCATTATAGGCTTTATATTAAGAACATTAGCAATTAATGCTTGCACATTATTTAATCGTCCATTTTTTCTTAAGTTATCTAAGCTTTCAAGTACAAAATAAGTATTCATTCCATCAATATATTCATTTACTTTTTTATCAATACTCTCAGTGCTTTCACCAGCTTTTGCTAACGCCTCTACTTTTAATGCAATAAGTACTTCAGCAGATGAAGCTGAGAAAGAATTAAATATTGTAATATGTTTGTTATTATTAGGGTTTTCATCATTGTATAAATTTTTAGCCAAAACAGCACTATTATAGGATCCACTTAACTGATCAGATAAAGTTACAATAAAAATATTCTCTTCATCACCATCAAAGTGTTTCATATAATCTTCTGGGGAAGGACATGCTGTTTGTGGAGCTTTAGGTGTTTCTTTCATTTTTCTAAGATATTCGGACACATCTAAATTTTCGTCATCAACGTAAGTCTTTCCACCTAAATCAATAGTAAGTGGTACTACTATAAAGTGTGGCTGTTTCCTGTATTCTTCAGGCAAATCACAACAACTATCTACTAATATTTTATAGTTCATTTTTCGTCCTCCTAGCATACTACTATAAGTAGTTTTCATTACTACTTTATATTACCATACTTGTATGATTTTTTAAAGTATTTTTTTATAAATTTACTCTAAACTGAAAAAAGTATTAAAAACTGAAATAACATTCTCACAATCACTAACACCCATTAACTCTCTAGCAGAATGCATCCCAAGCATAGGTGCACCAATATCTACTGTTTTAATGGGTACATAGGACGTTGTAATTGGACCAAGGGTTTTGCCACCTATCTCATCAGATCGATTAACAAATTTCTGATACTTTACACCTGCTGCTTCACAAATCTGTTGAAAAATCCCTATAGATTCACTATCTGTGGCATATTTTTGTTCCCCACTTATTTTAATAACAATACCTTTTCCTATTACTGGTCTATTGGTTGGATCGTGTTTATCCGGTCTATTAGGATGTACGGCATGGGCCATATCTGCTGATACATTAAAAGATTTAGAAAATATTCTGAGAAACTGATTTCTTTCTAGATACATACCACTAGCCATCTTTTCTAAAACCATATTAAAAAGTATTGAATCTGCTCCTTGTTTGGACTTGCTTCCTATTTCTTCATTATCAAATAAAGCTATGATATTCACACCTGTTTTAGGTTTAGATTCAATGATTGCTGTCGTAGCCCCATAAACCATGGCCAAATCATCTAACCTAGGTGCAGAGAGCAATTCATTGCTTAACCCTATTATCTCACCTTTTTCAGTGGCATATACAAACAAATCAAAATCAAGAATATCATCGGTTTTTACCCCTAATTCTTGAGCCAAATAATACATAAAAAACTGATTATTATTCAATTTCTCATCAATTAAACCTGCTAAAGGCAACATATCAACCTGTCGATTTAACTCAATACCTCTATTAACCTCTCTATTCATATGAATGGCTAAATTCGGTATAATAAAAATAGGCTTTCTAATATCAATAAACCTTACATCAGGCGCCATCACACACTCGCTTCTTAAAACAACTTTCCCTGAAACAGAAAGAGGTCTATCCATCCAAGTATTTAAAATAGGTCCACCATACACCTCAGTATTCACTTTCAAATACCCCTCTGAAGTCAACTCCGGAGAAGGCTTCACTCGAAAACAAGGCTGATCCGTATGGGCAGAAATAATCCTAAACCCTTGATTAAACTCTAACCTCTTAGGAATTGAAAAAGCAAACAAACAAGAAGGAAACGGAGAAACAAAATAACTCCCCCCAAAATCAAACTGCCACTCATCCTCAAAACAAATCTCCTTAAACCCATCCTCTAACAAACGCCTCTTCACCTCTAAAACCGTATGAAAAGGAGAAGTACAAACATCAATAAAATCAATCAAATCCCTAGCTCTATCCATTTCAAAAAACACCTCCAAATAATATAAAAACGCTCAACATAAACACAAGTTTTATTAACAATCTGAATAAATCGTCTTTCACAAAGTAGAAAGAGATCTACTATTAATCACATACGACCGACCCCAACAACAAAAAAACTCAACTAACAAATCTAAAGATAAAACCGCCACAAAAAATCCACAGCCTCCTCAGCATAATCAATATTAATCCTCTTACCAACTTTAACATCCAACTCTAAATCTATTATCTCCCTTGAATCACAAATATATAAATCATCCCCAAGTAAATCCAATCCATTTTCAGACTTAGTAATTCCCAAAGCCTTACACAACTTCCCCGGCCCATTAGAAAAATTCTTAATCTGATATTTACTCAATTCATCATATGCTTTACCATATCTTAAAAGTGACATTTTCCCAATATTAGATACAGGCTCAACACCTCTAATTAAAACGGCAGAAGGTTCACCCTCTCCCTCTGTAACCACATTTAAACAATAATACATCCCATAAATAAGATACACATAAGCATAACCTGGCAGACCAAACATCACCTTCGTCCGCTCTGTTAATCGATTCCCATACGCATGACAAGCTTTATCTATTCTACCAATGTAGGCCTCTACTTCAGTAATCTTACAAAGGACCTCTTCATCATCAATACGTCTTACAATATACTTTCCCAACAAATCTTTACTTACCTCTAGCGTATGCCTATTATAAAAATCTCTTTCCAATTTTTTCATACCATCACCTAATACTATTCTACCTTATTCATAAAAATTTTTCTAGAATACTTGCAAGTATAGTTTATATTATGTAATATGAAAGTATAATTTTAAAAACTTCCTTCCCATGATTTGAAAATTATTCTTTCAACAACCTTTAAAAATACAATTAAGAAATTGGAGAATGAATACATATGATTTCATTAAAGGCTATAGAAATTAAGACATTTATGGAAAAACTGTTTAAAAGCGATGCATTTGATGATTTTTATATATCCAGTGTAGATATATCTACCTTTACTGAATTTAAAATTACAGGAACCTTAAACAAAGACTACTACGATACCAATGAATTAGAAACCATAACCCATCAGAAACTAATAAAATGGTCTTCTATTAAGGATATTGTCTTTACAATAATTAAAGGAAATAAACCACCTTCCTCATTAAAGATAGTTTTTTCTTTTTCCCCAGAAAAAATACAGAAATTTATTGAACACCATCAGTTAAGTCTAGGTAACACTCAAATAAATGGGTTGTTTTTGAATTTAAAATACTGTGAAGGCCAACTGGTATGTACCACTGGTACTTCACTAAATGTCTTTACTGTAGACAAAACTGTGGATCAACTTTGGGATAACTACATAAAACAATTCTTTAAAAAGCATCAACTCCTTACGGAATAAATACAAATCATTTTTCCATACAAAAAGCAACCCAATATTAGGTTGCTTTTTGTAAATTAATCTATTTTAATCTCTAACCATTTTTGATTGTATACTTCTCTTGTTTCTCCTACATCTGTAAATACTTCACATCTATCTAAAAGATCATCTGATGGATAGGCTGCTGGGTCATTTCTTAACCCTTCATCTAATAATGATTTTGCTTCTATATGTGGTGTTGAATATCCAATATATTCTGTGTTCATTAAAGCAATATCTGTACGACATAAGAAATTAATAAACTTTTCTGCATTGTCTTTATTCTTAGATGTCTTAGGAATAACCACTAAGTCAATCCACATGTTACTACCTTCCTTTGGAACCACATATGCAAGATCTTCATTTTCTTCCATAGTATAGATAGCTTCTCCATTCCAAGTAACGGCTAATGCTGCTTCATTATTAATCATTTTATCTCTCATTTGATCTATAAAATACCCTTGAACCAAAGGTTTTTGCTCTATAAGTAATTGCTTTGCTTCTTCAAGTTCATTTTCATTAGTGGTATTAATAGAATACCCTAACATTTTTAAAGGTACCGCAAAAGCATCACGAATACTATTGGTCATTAGAATATTATTGGTATACTTATCGTTCCATAAAATATCCCAACTGTCTACCACATCATCTACCATTGTTGTATTGTATAAAATACCAAGGGTTCCCCACATATAAGGCACAGAATAGGTATTATTAGGATCAAAATCAAAGTTTTTAAATCTATTATTAATTAAATCAAAATTAGGTATGTTATCAAAATTCAAAGGATAAAGTAAATCTTCCTTAATCATTTGCTCAACCATATACTCAGATGGAAAAACAACATCATAAGGTACAATAGCATTTTTCACTTTCGGATACATAGACTCGTTGTCCTCGTATTCTTCATATATAATTTTAATACCTGTTTCTTCTTCAAAAATACTAATAACTTCTGGGTCTATATATTCTCCCCAATTAAAAACATACAACCTGTCTTCATCACTTTTACAACCTGTAAATATAAGAATAGATGTTAAAACTAAAATGACAACTAAAACTAACTTCTTC
Organism: Natranaerovirga pectinivora; assembly: GCF_004342165.1. Taxonomy (NCBI): domain Bacteria; kingdom Bacillati; phylum Bacillota; class Clostridia; order Lachnospirales; family Natranaerovirgaceae; genus Natranaerovirga; species Natranaerovirga pectinivora. Next base: position 105,335 of record NZ_SMAL01000005.1, read on the forward strand.
AATTTGAATACCTCCCATTTTTTAAATACTATTTATTGATATTTTGCTTGTTTTACTTTAGTACGTTTGTTCACAATAAGTAACAATAATAATACAGAAACCATCATAAGGGATGAAAGGGCATATATTTCTGGCTTAATGCCCAATCGAACTTGAGCGTAAATTTTAACAGCTAGCGTATCTACACCAGCACCCTTAACAAAATATGTAATAACAAAGTCATCTAATGATAGTGTGAAAGCAAGTAAAAATCCCGTTATAATCCCTGGAAGAATTTCTGGTACAATCACTTTAAAAAAAGCATGAATCGGCTTTGCACCTAAGTCTAATGCTGCTTCAAATGTGTGTTTGTTTAATTGTTTTAACTTAGGCAACACACTTAAAATAACATAAGGAATGCAAAATGTTATATGAGCAAGCAAAATGGTTAAAAAACCAAAATGCATTCCAATTAACAGGAAAAATAACATTAATGCAATACCTGTAACAATATCAGGGTTTAAGACAGGTATATAAGTAATATTCATCATTAGACTCTTAAAAGATTTCTTAGAATGATGAATGCCAAATGCAGCAAGGGTTCCAATGACAGTGGAAATAATTGCTGCCAAAGTTGCAATAATTAATGTGGTATACAAAGCACTCATTAAACTAGGGTCATTAAACAATGACTTATACCACTTTAGAGTAAAACCGCCCCATATTGCCCTTGATTTTGTATCATTAAATGAAAGAACAATTAGCGTCACAATAGGTGCATACAGAAAAATAAATATAATACCCATATAGAACTTTTCTATAAAAGAAAAACATTTTGACTTTAAGTTTTTTACCATAATCCTGCCCCCTCTGTATTCTTATCATATCGAGTAATTACAGCCATACTGATAAAAATAAAAATCATAAGAACCAAGGATAGACCTGATCCAACATGCCAATTGTTTGTATACTTAAATTGATTTTCAATAACATTACCGATTAATAGCACTTTTCCTCCACCTAATAAATTGGAAATAACAAATGTCGTTACAGAAGGCACAAAAACCATAGTAATACCACTAATCACACCTGGTAAGCTTAAAGGAAATATTACTTTAAAAAATGTCTGAAATTTGTTAGCACCAAGATCTTCTGCCGCTTCTATTAGAGAAGAATCAATTTTAACAAGGACATTATAAATAGGAAGAATCATAAAAGGCAGAAAATTGTATACCATACCTAATACAACGGCATTTTGAGTGTTAATAATATGTATCGTAGGAAGATGTAATGCTCTAAGGATAGAGTTAATGACCCCATTATTCTCAAGTAAGGTTAACCAAGCATATGTTCTTAATAAAAAATTCATCCACATAGGCAGAACAAAAATAAATAAAATAAAACTATTTCTTCCTACTTTATTTTTAGCTAAAATCAATGCCAACGGATAAGCAAGGAGTAAGCATAAGACCGTACTTAAAAAAGCAAGCCAACTTGCTAGTCTTAATGACTTCCAATTTACCTGTTCTGTAATTTTGAATATATTTTCAAAAGTAAAACTTAATCCTTCTGGCGTGTTTACTGTTAAACCATAGTAAAATATAGCACCAATAGGAACAATGGTAAAAACAATAATCCATAAAATATATGGAAAACTTAAAAGGCGTTTATTCACTTATTACACCGCCTTTTTTCATAATATGTATGTTAAAAGGTTTCACTTGAATACTCACTTCTGTATCCACAGCAAATAATTTTGTACTCTGTACAAGCCACTCAAAATCTATTGTTTGAACTGTCATTTCATAATGAACACCTTTAAATATTGTAGAAGTTACCCTTCCTTTTATTGGGCTCTCGTCCTTGTGTACTAACTTAACATCCTCTGGTCTTATAACCACATCCACTATTTCATTTGGCCCAAACCCTTTATCTACACAAGGAAGGTTAACATCAAATAACTCTACCAATTCATCTTTAATCATTTTACCTTCTAATATATTGCTTTCACCAATAAAGTCCGCTACAAAAGCATTCTTTGGCTCATTATAAATATCTTCTGGCGTGCCTATTTGTTGTATAACCCCTCCATTCATAACCACAATGGTATCTGACATCGTAAGGGCTTCTTCTTGGTCATGGGTCACATAAATAAATGTAATGCCTAACTCTCTTTGAAGCTTTTTAAGTTCTAATTGCATATCTTGCCTTAATTTTAAGTCTAGGGCCCCTAGTGGTTCATCTAATAGCAATACCTCTGGTTCATTTACAATGGCTCTGGCTATAGCAATTCTTTGTTGTTGACCACCACTTAATGAATTAATAGAACGTTTTTCAAATCCTTTTAGATTAACTAGATTAAGTACATATTCTACTTTTTCTTTTATCTCTTTTTGCCCCATCTTTTTTAACTTTAATCCAAATGCAATATTCTCTTCTATATTTAAATGTGGAAACAATGCATACTTTTGAAATACCGTATTCACTTTTCTCTCATAAGGAGGGGCTTTTGTTATATCTTTATTCTCAAAGATAACTTGACCACTATCAGGGCTTTCAAACCCACCTATAATGCGTAAAGTAGTGGTTTTACCACAGCCACTTGGTCCAAGTAATGTTAAAAATTCATTTCTTCTTATATAAAGGTTAAGATTCTCTAATACCTTCGTTCCGTCAAATGATTTAGCTATATTGACTAAATCTATAATTTTATCATTCAAAATAAATCCCCCTCTATTTTAAAAAATTTCTAGAAACTTGGTGGAGAACTTACCCAAATCAAACTTGCCACAATCTTACCTGTATTTTCTACAAAGTGGGTTTTATCAGGCACAAAATAAAAAGATTCCCCTTTTTTTGCTTTATATATCTCACTACCTATGTGTATGGCGATACTTCCATTTAATACATAACCAAACTCTTCTCCTTCATGTGGATAATCTGGTAATGTTGATCCCCCTGGCTCAAGATTCAAAAGGATTGGTTCCATACTGTTTTTTTGAGCATTTGGAATAATCCATTGTATTTCATTTTTTAGTTCAACATCATTTTTTATAAAGTAATCCGATTTTTTAAAAACTACCTGTTCGTCTTTTATATCATTAAAGAAATCTTTTAGATTAGAGCCAAGACATTGTAAAATATCAATAAGACTCGCAATAGAAGGAGATGTCAAATCCCTTTCTAATTGGGAAATAAAGCCTTTTGACAATTCCGAACGATCTGCAAGCTCTTCTTGGGTTAATCCTTTTTGCATTCTTAAACGTTTTATTTTTTGTCCTATCTTCATATTACACCTTTTTTCCTCATTTTCTCTATTAAAAACATTTCTAATTTACATTTAAAATACTACCACTAAACTTATAGTTTAGTTAAACTAAACTTTATTATACACCTTTTCAATTAGGTGTCAATATAATTTGATAAAAAATATAAGTTTTTTTCTATACAATTCTGTTAGCACTCTAATGAAATGAGTGCTAATTTTCTCTTGACACAGTAATTTAGTAATATTATTATATTAATGGAAGAAATTTTATTATATTAGGAGGGAACTTAATGATTAATGAAAATGGAAGTTTATCAATTCATAGCGAAAATATTTTTCCAATTATAAAGAAATGGTTGTACTCTGATCATGATATTTTTGTTAGAGAGCTTATTTCAAATGCTTGTGACGCAATTACAAAATTAAAAAAACTAGATATAATGGGTGAATACACAATACCTGATAACACCCACTTTAAAGTTGAAGTAAAGCTTAACGAAAATAACAAAACCATACAAATCATTGATAATGGTCTTGGTATGACTGCTGATGAAATCAAACAATATATCAATCAAATTGCTTTTTCAGGAGCAGAAGATTTCTTAAATAAATACAAAGACAAAGCAAATCAAGAACAAATCATTGGACATTTTGGATTAGGTTTTTATTCAGCATTTATGGTTGCTGACACTGTTACAATTGACACTCTATCATATGTAGATGGTGCAACACCTGTTAAATGGGAATGTGATGGGGGTACAGAATTCACTTTAAGTGAAGGCACACGTACTGAAAGAGGTACAACAATTACCTTACATATAGGTGATGAAGGAAAAGAATTCCTTAGAGAGTACCCACTAAAATCAACCATAGAAAAATACTGTTCTTTTATGCCTTATGATATTTTCTTTATTAATGAAAATGAAGAGGAAACTAAAAAAGAAACAGATACTAAAGAAGAAACAGAAGAACCACAACCTTTAAATGATACAAACCCATTATGGTTAAAGCATCCAAATGATTGTACTGAAGAAGAATACAAAGCATTTTACAGAAAAGTATTTATGGACTTTAAAGAGCCTTTATTCTGGATTCACCTTAATATGGATTATCCATTTAACCTTAAAGGTATTCTATTCTTCCCAAAAATCAATAATGAATATGAGAATATGGAAGGAAGAATCAAACTCTTTAACAACCAAGTTTTCGTAGCAGATAATATTAAAGAAGTCATTCCTGAGTTTTTACTTCTATTAAAAGGAGTAATTGATTGTCCTGACTTACCACTTAATGTATCAAGAAGCTTTTTACAAAATGATGGTTTTGTAAGAAAAATATCTGATTACATTACTAAAAAAGTAGCAGACAAATTAACTGGATTGTATAAAACTGAGAATGAAAGCTTTATAAAATACTGGGATGATATTCACCCATTTGTAAAGTTCGGTTCATTAAAAGACGATAAATTCTACTCTAAAGTAAAAGATATTCTAATTTACAAAAGTATTTATGGTGAATATATCTCTATTAAAGACTATATTGAGAAAAACAAAGAAAAGAATAAAGACAAAGTATTCTATGTAACAGACGAACAACAACAATCTCAATATATAGAATTGTTTAAGCAAAATGAAATGGATGCTATAATTCTTAGCCATTCCATTGACCAACCATTTATCAGTCATATAGAGTCACAAGAAAAAGATGTGAAATTTGCACGTATTGACTCTGATTTATCCGATTCCTTAAAAGAAGACTCTAATGAAGAAGAATTAAAACCTGCAACAGAAACATTGGAGAATTTATTTAGAAAAGCATTGGCAAATGAAAATCTGAAAGTTAAAGTAGAATCCTTGAAAAACATAGACCTTTCTTCAATGATCATCTTATCTGAAGAATCAAGACGTATGCAAGAAATGAGTAAGATGTATGGCTTTGCTGGTTTGGGTGGCAATATGCCAAGTGATGAAACATTGGTTTTAAATAAAAAGAATTCACTAGTACAATATTTACTAGATAACAACACTAACGAAACAAAGCTAGAAGATATTACTATGATTTGTGAGCAATTATACGATCTAGCACTTCTTAGCCATAAGCCTTTACAACCAGAAGCGATGACTAAGTTTATAAAAAGAAGCAATGCGTTATTGTCTAGATTAGCATTATAATTAAGTGAGGGCCCTTTATTATAAGGGCCCTTCTTTGTACTTATTCTTATAATGTTTTCTTGTAAGCGATATAACTAAAAACAACTGTAATAATGGTTGCTAATATTAAACAACCAAGAGAAAAGATGACACTTCCAAAACCACTAAAGAAAAATACATTTCCTATTATAATAATGATTCCAAATAAGAATAGCACAATTCCTCCAAATCGCTGACTTAGAAACCAGGCTTTTTCATTGGCCATACTCCATTTTGTTCTTATACCAATTAATGTGTTTAATTTTCCTTTTGGCATAATATTACCAATAACAATTAATGCTACCCCAAAGAAAATAAACATTAATCTCTGAATGTCCATATCAGGTAGATTCTCATTGGCATAATTAAATGCTCTATATAAAAAAGATATGATCATCCCATTAAACCAAATCATTATACCAATGCCAGTAATAATAGATACTTTCTCATTAGAGAACTCTTCCTTCTTAGCTGCATTTTTCCCTGTAAATTTTAGAAAAACACCCATTGCCATTGTTATTCCAACCAATATAAATGATTCATACTTACTACCTATCCGAGTTATTTCACCTGATAAATTAAAATGCATCGGCACTTGATCTGGTAAAAAAGGTATCGCAACAAGGATTAGGATTAAAGGTAAAAAAACTAAAAAATCCAATATTCTATATTTCTTTTTCAATATAACTACCCCCTAAATTGTTCAAACCAAAGTAACATCTCTTCAAATACAGATGTATTCAGTTCATAATAAATATAATTCTTATACTTTGTTTCATAAACCAAATCTGCTTTCTTTAATTGATTCATATGGTAAGATATGGCTGCCCCTGTCACTTCAAAATGCTGTCCTATTTCACCTGCAGATAACTTCCCTTTTCTTAGCAAAAGTAAAATCTCTCTTCTAATGGGATCTGATAACGCTTTAAATGTTTCTGGAAATCCCAATATCACACCTCCGCTCATATCTATTTAAATATTTCTTTAAATATATTATATCAAAATAATTACAAAAAGATACACCTATTTAAAAATTATTTTAAATAGGTGTATCTTTAGCTATCAATCTTCTTTAAATTTTTAACGACTCTTACTAACTGACTTATACGAAATTGATAGCAGTAACAAAGCCCCTGTTATCATTATAATTGCCGATTCATCTATTTCTATTATCGCTACTGCTATAGCACCTATTAATAAAGCAACACTTGAAATTATCGCAAGTATGTCTATAATGTTATTCTCACCTTTTAATTTTAATATAATTGTACAAATTTGGAGTAGTATAGAAGCAGTTAATGCAAGTACCAATAACTCGTCACTAATTTTCACATCTATCACACTCAATAAAATACCTAACAATGCTGTATATATTCCAATACAATAATATGCAATGTTCAACTTTTTAAGCTCAATCGAATACCACTTCATTTTAGGCAATATCGCAATCCATATTCCTGAAAAAACCAACATTATATTCATATTTAACCCACTTTCATATTTATTAATATTTTCAAACAACTTGCTGCTAAATATCCTACCCATCCGGCAGCAAAAATAGATGTTAAATTTTGTCATTAAGTTTCTTTTTTCGCATCTATATAAAGGAACCCTTTGCAAAATCAAGACTAGGGATATTAAGTAATGACATCATTTCTCTCTGCAAATGAGAATGACCTATGACACTTTATCAACCAAATTCTTATACGAATTCTCAAAAATAAAAACTCTTTCTTTTCTACCATTATTTTTTAGTTTTATCTTTATATTATATTTATCTAAAAATAAATTTTTCCTGCATTTTATAATTTCAATTTCTTTAACACTTACAATCACACCATATAGGAGAACCTTATCTTCTTCAATAGAAAAAACAGATGCTACAAGGCTATCATAAATACTGCTCATAAAAATACCAGCTACAAATCCAAATACCCATCCACCGTATTCTCCATAATAAAAATAAATCCCTTGTACAATAAAAAAAATAAAAGCAACTACAATTGAAACTGATACTAACTGCTTTTCAACTTTCGTTAATTCTACCAGACTACCTGTGCTTTTTATATACTTTTTAAAGTGTAATAATAAAACAAAATAAAAGATACCCATAATAAATAAAATAATACCTACCCAAAATTGCATATAATTTCAACATCCTTTCATTTTTTAAAGTTACAACAATAACTTGTTTACTCCTTTAGAAGTTTATTAAGTACTTGCTTAGTGCCCACAACTTCTACTTCTTCATCTCCTATATATACTCTGATGCTCCCTGTAAAAAATCTATAGGTTAAATTCCCTTGATATGATATAACATTATTTTCATCTTTTACTATTCTGAAACTACTTGATTCTAATTTTTCAGAAAAGTTCTCCAAATCAAAATACTCTTTCGTAATAGAATATGATTTTATCCGAAATATAATAGTAAATGTTAGTGCTAGCAATACAGCTATTATAATTGTTGTTAGTATTTGTATTTGTGATAATTCAAATGATTTGTTATTAATAAAGTCAAATACTAAACAAGGTATTAATGATACTAATAAAAACTTTAAGAATATATATACATTGTTTGTTTTTATATTCATAAACATCACCTTTCTTTAACCTTATATGCTTATTAGTGCTATAAATGATCCGGTAATTACACTTTTACAATCAGTATCCTTGTTGTTATATTAGACTACAACACATAAAAGTATTTAATTATTTATAATATTATATCTTGTTCTTCATTTTATAACAATATTAATTTGAATTTACTTTAATATTTGACTTAATTGTTTTTTCATATTGACTTTTATTTCATAATTTGTTAAACTCATACTCGTTGTTTCTAAATTAGAATTATCAAATTATTAGGAGGGGTTATATGAAAAAAAGTTCTAAATTTATTCTTGCATTGGTTTTATGTACAACTTTACTCTTCACACCTATCATTAGTGGTAATGAAGTACAAGAAGTTAATCTTCTTGTTAATCATATTGAAGTGGAATTTGATCAATCTGCTTTATGGGTTGAAGACACTCTTTATGTGCCATTTCGTCCACTTTTTGATACATTAGGTGGTGAGGTGATTTGGGATGAGGCATCTAGAACTGCTACTGGTATTTTTGAAGAATACACAGTCTCAATTCAAATCGATACTCAAATGATTTCAACTAACGATGAAACTTTTATCAATGAAGACATTCTTATTTTAAATGGAAGGTTATTAATTCCTGCTAAAATGGCTACAGAACTATTACCTGTATATGCATATTGGTTTGAAGAATACAACGCTGTTCTTTTGGCTATCCCTTCTCAAGGTTTTTTATGGGAAGTAAACCATAATGATGTAAAAGTATATATGCTAGGTTCAATACATTTTGGAAGAGAAAATATGTACCCATTAAGAAATGAGATTACCAATGCATTCTTAACATCCGATTACTTAGCACTTGAAGCAGATGGTATGAATATTTCTAATGAGACCGTTGAATATATAACATCTAAAATGATGTATACGGATGGCACAACAATAAAAGATCATATTTCTGAAGAAACCTATGATGAATTAGTATCCTATTTAACAAACCTTGGTGTTGATATTGAATTGGTAATTACTCATAAACCTTGGCAATTGGCTATGGAACTTTCTGGTTTATTCTATAATTTCGCAGAAGCCTATGCTGAATTAGGTATAGAAACATACTTTTTAAATATGAAACCAGAAGAAATGCCTATTATTGAATTAGAAGGTTTAATTTCTCAAATTGATATGTTAGATGGTTTTTCTAAGGATTTACAAGAAATAAATCTATTGTCTTCTTTAGTTGATTTAGAAGAGACTGTAATGGGAATTGATTCATTATATGAGACTTGGATGAAAGGGGATCTTGCTACTTTAGAAAGTCTTGTATTCCCTGAGTTAGATGAAGAAATGACAGAAAAAGAATTAGAACTATTTAATGAATACAATAATGCTATGCATACTGTTAGAAACCATGGAATGGCTGATTCCATTGAAGAATTCTTATTAAGTGATGAAGCTGCTACTTATTTTGTAATTATTGGCGCTGCTCATTTTGTAGGTGAAGATAGCATTATTAATATTTTAATTGATAAAGGGTTTGAAGTTATTTCTTATAACTAAAAAGGTCAATCTAAAAGGGGTGAATACCAAAACGTATTCACCCCTTTATTTTTATCCAAATATTACATTGTTCATATCATACATACCTTTAGTTTTAGTACTTAAATACTTAGCCGCTTTAATTGCTCCATTGGCAAAAATAGCTTTTGACTGTGCAGTATGCTTAAATTCTATTACTTCATCTTGACCTGCAAATAGTATAGAATGCTCTCCTACAATTGTTCCACCTCTTACAGTATGCATTCCTATTTCATTTTTCGGTCTTGGTACAGATGCATCATGTCTATCATAATTATAAGCGTAAGGATCTTTTAATACGCTATTAATGGCTTCTGAAAACATTAGAGCTGTTCCACTTGGTGCATCTACTTTTAGATTATGATGCTTTTCAATTATTTCAATATCATAATTGTTATTAGCAAGCATTTCTGTTGCTGCTTTTACTAAGCTTACTAATGCATTTACACCTAATGACATATTAGATGATCTAAGAATTGGTATAAATGTGCTGGCTTCCTGAACATTTTTTAATTGAGCTTCTGATAATCCCGTTGTACATAGAACCAGTGGTAATTCTCTTTCTTTTGCAAATTCAATTAAAGGATCTACTGCTTTTGCAATTGAAAAATCAATGATAACATCTGCTTCTACATTACATTCAAATATATTTGTAAAAACTGGAAATCCATTATCAAATTTATCTGTTGCATCTAATCCTGCTACTATTTCTACTTCTGGATCTTGTTTTACAAGGTCTGATATTACCTGACCCATTTTTCCATTGCAACCGTGCATTATAATTTTAATCATTGGTATAACTCCTTTTTATATATTGCTTAAACCATAACTTTTTATTGTATTTACTAAGTTTTCCCTGCTTTGAGCATCCATACTCGTTAATGGCTTTCTACAAGCCCCTACTTCAAATCCAATTATATTTAATGCTTCTTTTACTGGAATTGGATTCACATCAGAAAACATGGCATTAATGATTGGAAGCATTGTTAATTGTAGGTCAGCACTTCCTTTTATATCCCCATTCATAAATTTGGCTACGATGTCATGAGTTTCTCTTGGCATAATATTCGCCACTACTGAGATAACCCCTTTTCCACCAAGAGATAATAAAGGTACAATTATATCATCATTTCCTGAATACAAGTCTAATCTTCCCGCACAATAATGCATTAATTCAACAACTTGAGAAATATCTCCTGTAGCTTCTTTTATAGCCACGATGTTTTCAATTTTTGAAAGTTCATATGCTGTTTTTGGTTGGATATTAAGTCCTGTTCTACTTGGCACATTGTATAGAATAATTGGGCTATCAACAGACTTAGCAATATCCGTATAATGCTCTATTAATCCTTTTTGACTTGTTTTATTGTAGTATGGTGTTACAACTAATAATCCATCTACACCTAATTTATTCGCTTCTTTTGCTAAATATATACCATGGCTGGTATCATTACTTCCTGTACCAGCAATCACTGGCACACGACCTTTAACTTTTTCAACTGCAAACCTTATACACTCTAGTTGTTCATCATCTGTTAAAGTGGATGCTTCTCCTGTCGTCCCACAAACAACGATTGAATCCGTTCCATTATCAATTTGATAATCGATTATTTCCTCAAATTTTTCATAATTTACTTCCAAATTTTCATTAAAAGGTGTTACTATTGCTACGCCCGATCCGGTAAATAAAGACATAAAAATCCTCCTATAAATTCTCTTATTATATTATACTCAATATACGAACTCTGAGTTTTGCTATTTTACTTATTTCATTGCATTAATTAATACTTCTGCTATTTGAATTGTATTAGATGCTGCACCTTTTCTAATGTTGTCAGCAACTACCCACATATTAACTCCATTATCAACGCTTTCATCTCTACGGATTCTTCCTACATATACTTCGTCATGATCATCCGCTACTGTTGGAAGTGGGTATTCATTATTTGCAAGGTTGTCTTGAAGAATAACCCCTGGTGCATTTTTTAATACTTCTTTTAATTCTTCTAATTCAAATGATTTTTCAAATTCTAAATTAACAGATTCACTATGGCAGTTAAAAACAGGTACTCTTACTGCTGTAGCTGTGATTTTCATTTCATCGTCATGAAGAATTTTTCTTGTTTCTTTAATCATTTTCATTTCTTCTTTTGTGTATCCATTTTCTAAAAACACATCAATATGAGGCAAACAGTTGTTAAATATTGGATGTGGGAATTTAGCAGGTGCATTACCTTTAATACCTTCTTCTAAATCAGTCCATCCAGCCATACCTGCTCCTGAAACCGCTTGATACGTTGAATATACAATACGTTTTACTTTATATTTTTCATGTAAAGGCTTAATTGCTACTACAGCTTGAATTGTAGAACAGTTAGGATTAGCAATAATGCCTTTATGTTTGAATATATCTTCTGGATTAACTTCTGGTACTACAAGAGGTACTTCAGGATCCATTCTCCAAGCTGAACTGTTGTCAATTACAACACAACCTTTGCTTGCCGCTATTGGTGCAAATTTAAGACTTATATCTCCACCAGCTGAGAATAAGGCAATATCAATTCCTCTATCAAATGAGTTCTCTGTTAATTCTTCAATCACATAGTCATTCCCTTTAAATGTAATTGTTTGTCCTGCTGAACGCTTTGAAGCAAATACATAAAAATTCTCTATTGGTAGATTTTTTTCTTCTAGAACTTTTAAGAACGTTCTTCCTACCATACCTGATGCGCCAACAATTGCTAAGTTAATTTTTTTCATTTTCTTCCTCCCAGTATTAAAAAGCCGGCATTATAAAAAGGCCGGCTAAAGATTACAATAATTATGTTCGTATTGTTTTTATCTTTAGTAGCACACCATCTTTTATAAGATGACAGTTACATAGTTATTCACTATGTACCCAGAAAAGAATTCTACAGGTATATCCTTTTCTTCGGCATTTTTTCCTTTCAACAGCTTTCACTTGTACCTGAATACATCTAGCCATTTACTAATAAAAAACGCACCTCTACTTTAAATTATTTATTACATGATACCACTATGTGTTAAAGTTGTCAACTTCTCTAATACTCAATTCCTTTTCTAGCAGCAACACCTTTATAAAAAGGATGGGCTGTTTCCTCAACAGTTGATATATAATCCACTAAAGGCTTTATGCTTTCAGGTAGTACTCTTCCTGTAAGTATGAGCTCTATATGCTCTGATTTATTATTTATAATAGTAATCAAATCTTCTTCTGACAAAAGTTCATTTTCTACAACACCTAAAATTTCATCTAATATTAAAACGTCACACTCTCTTGTATCCAATACTTTTTTAGCAAAATTAAGTGCGTTTTTAATATCACTTTGCAGATCCTTTTTTTGTTCTTCATCCATTTCAAAGATGAATTTGGTTTGTTTTTCAAATTTGAAAACTTTAAATTCTGGCTCTAACCTTTTTAATGTTTCTAATTCTCCAGTTGCCCTGCCTTTTAAAAATTGAATCATTATAACTTTATAACCATGCCCAGTTGCACGAATACCCTGACCAATTGCCGCAGTGGTTTTTCCTTTACCATTGCCACAATAAACTTGTATTAAACCTTTTTTCATTTCATCAGCTCCTACCTAGAATCTGCTCATCATTAGATATTGTAGAGCTTCATATCTATTTGCTATTATATTACAGTATATCATAATAATCAAGGTAGTTCTTAATGAATACCCATTTTTTTCCTAGTCTACATACTCTTCTTGGCAATCTTCATTTTCTTCAGTTACCAATTCAATTTTTGAAATAGATACCTCATAAGCTACTCTTGTAATAATATTATCTTCATTAAATTTTTTCTGATATTCTCTGCTTTGAATTCTGCCCCACACTCTTATATGTTGACCGATTTTAAAATCATCTGCATATCTTGCATTTCTTCCCCAACTAATACAAGGTATGTAATCTGATTTATTATAGGGTCTATTAACGGCCAATAAGATATCCGTTATTTCTCTACCAAAAGGCGTTGTTCTATAAACTGGATCTTTACAGATGTACCCATCAAGATATATGTAATTAGGATTTCTACTGATTTTTTCTTCTTCTAACATAGATATTTCTCTAACAAATACAGTAAGTAATAATCTGTTTCTTCCACCTTCTTGTCTATTATAGGATCTAAACTGTCCTTTAACATCAACAAATTCCCCTTCAATACTATTGTCTATATCAACTAATCTTTCTGAAATTAATACTGGGATTAAATCTACTGCATCGCTTAATCTTGGTACCTCCATATCGAAAGTATAAAACCCTTCCCCAAACACTTCATGACTAAACTTAAAGCCGGATACCACCTTACCTATTAAACTTACCTGGTTATTTCTAATAATTTTGTCCGTCATTACTCATTCTCCCTTCCTTTTTCAAACATGTTTTTTCTTTATATCTCTATAAAGTTTGTCTATAATTATTGATATTCGCCTTATAACATATTTAGAAGTATAAATTAATAAAATCACTAATTAACCATTTTTTCCTTTTTCCAATCATTTATTCATTAGTGAGTTAATCCTTAATCATTCTGGTCCATTTTAATCTTAAAAAATCCTTGATTTTACTTTACTGCTATGATATGTTAAATTCATATGTATACAAATATTATTGAGGTGAAAAAAATGGATACAAGAGAAAAAGCCCTTGCCCTACATAGAGAATGGAAAGGTAAAATAGAAACAACATCTAAATGCGCTGTATGTACTAGAGAAGATTTAGCCCTTGCTTATACCCCTGGGGTAGCTGAGCCTTGTAAAGAAATTGCCCTAAATCAAGCTGAAGTATACAACTATACTTTAAAAGGCAATACCGTTGCTGTCGTATCTGATGGTAGTGCTGTACTTGGACTTGGGAACATTGGACCTTATGCTGCAATGCCTGTTATGGAAGGAAAAGCTGTTTTATTCAAAGAATTTGCTGGAATTAACGCATTCCCTATTTGTCTTGATACCCAAGATACAGAGGAAATTATCAAAGCTGTAAAATTATTAGCCCCTACTTTTGGTGGTATTAACTTAGAAGATATAGCAGCGCCAAGATGTTTTGAAATTGAAAACGCCTTAAAAGAAGCCTTAGACATTCCTGTTTTTCATGACGACCAACATGGTACGGCTATCGTTGTTTTAGCTGGTATTATTAATGCCTTAAAAATAGTCCATAAAAAAGAAGATGATTGTAGAGTTGTTGTTAATGGCGCTGGATCTGCAGGTATTGCCATTGCAAAACTTCTCTTATTATATGGTGTAAAAAATATTATTATGTGCGATAAAGAAGGTATCCTTAGAGCTGATGCCCCTTGGTTAAACTGGGCTCAAAAAGAAATGGCAAGTATTACAAACAACAATAATGAAGAAGGTAACTTAGCTAAAGCCTTAGAAAATGCTGATATTTTTATTGGTGTTTCTGCCCCTGGCATCTTATCCAAAGATATGGTTCGCTCAATGGCAAAAGACCCTATCGTCTTTGCAATGGCTAACCCAACCCCTGAAATTATGCCAGATGAAGCAAAAGAGGCTGGTGCAAAAGTGATAGGCACTGGTCGTTCAGACTTCCCTAATCAAGTGAATAATGTTTTGGCTTTCCCTGGAATCTTCAAAGGTGCATTAGAAGGCAATGCAAAGCAAATTACTGAAGAAATGAAGTTAGCTGCTGCAAAAGCAATTGCTGAGTTAATCACTGAAGAAGAATTACATGAAGACAATATTATTCCTCAAGCATTTGATACTAGAGTTGTTGATGCTGTCGCTAATGCTGTGAAGTCTTTGATTTAACATATAATGAATTCATACAAAACCCTATTCTCTGCATTTTAACAGCTTTGAAATAGGGTTTTTTTATTTTATTTTAAAAAATATGTTGACACTTATAATATAATGGAATATACTGTTATTAGATATTTAGATATTTATCTAATTATATAAAAATCTAACGAGGTGATTTTATGAATGATGTTTTTAAAGCATTATCAGATCCCACTCGGCGTAAGATTTTAGAGCTTTTGTATGAAAAAGATTTAACTGCTGGAGATATTGCAGAGGAATTTGATATTAGCAAACCTTCAATCAGCCATCATCTTACAATTCTTAAAAATGCTGAGTTGGTGTTTACAGAAAGACAAGGACAGAATATTATCTACACTCTTAATACAACTGTCTTTCAAAGTATTATCAAATGGTTTTTTGACTTAACTGGAAAGGATGATAATAATGAAGAAGAATAAATTAATCTTACTATTATCAGTATTAACTTTAATAGGCACTGTAATCTCTTACTTTTATTTGCCTGAAAGAATTCCTATGCATTGGAACCATAGATGGGAAGTTACTAGGTACGACCATAAAGCTACTATTTTTATAACAGGCTCTATGCCACTACTATCTTATATACTCTTTAATGTGCTACCAAAAATAGACCCTAAAAGAGACAACTATAAAAAACATCAAAGTGCTTATTGGGCCACTAGGAATGCTTTTATCTTATTAATGATTGTTACCCACTGGGTTTTAATTGCCATTGGCTTAGGAAGCAATCTTGAAATCAATATATTTGTTCCTGTAGGTATAGGCTTGCTCTTTATGATTATTGGTAACTATATGCCTCAGTTTAGACATAATTATTTTATTGGTATTAGAACACCTTGGACATTGATGAACGAACATGTATGGAAGAAAACCCATCAGCTTGGTGGCTATCTATTTATGTTAGTAGGTATTTACTTTATTATTACAGCTATTATAAACTTTGATTTGTTTATTTATATTTCTTTAGGGTTTGTTTTGTTGGTTATTATTGTCTTAACAGTGTATTCTTATATACAGTTTAAAAACGCTAAAAAGGTTGGCACGAAATGATTTAGAGTACTTTTTTACTCTATTTAATTTATAAATATATTTAGGGAGGTATTTTTATGACAGATTTAAATTTAATAGGTGTGGAGAATATTAGACTTTTGTTGATGGTCTTAATTCCTGTTGTAATTATTCAACTGGGATTACAGATCTATGCAATCGTTCATTTAGCAAAAAGAGAAAGGGTTAAATTTGATAAGAAATGGATATGGGCTCTTATTATCTTATTATTAAATATTCTTGGTCCAATTATCTACTTCATATTCAGTGAGGAGGACTAATTATGTACGTTATTGAGACCAATAATCTTACTAAACAATTTAAAAACTTTACAGCGGTTAATAACCTTGACTTAAAAATTGAAGAAGGTACTATCTATGGATTTCTAGGACCTAACGGGGCTGGTAAGACCACTACAATTAATATGCTCACTGGACTGTTCAAACCTACTTCTGGAAATATCAAAATCTGTGGTGAAGAAGTAAAGTTTGGTGAGGTAAAAGCTTTAAAAAGTATTGGCTTTTTGCCAGACGTACCTGAGTTTTATCCTTGGATGAATGCCTATGACTTTTTAAAATTATCTGGTGAACTGTTAGGCCTTACTGGCAAGGGATTAAATGAAAAAATTGAAGCCTTATTAGAACTCGTAGGCCTTAAGGGCAATAAAAAGAAAATAAAAGGTTACTCAAGGGGTATGAAACAAAGACTTGGTATTGCCCAAGCCCTTATTAATGAACCAAAAATTATCTTTTTAGATGAACCCACTTCTGCTCTAGATCCTATTGGTAGAAGAGAAGTTTTAGATATTATTTATAAATTACGAGGGAAAGTCACTGTTTTCTTCTCTACTCATATACTTACTGATGTGGAACGTATATGCGATAAAGTATTGATTCTTGATAAAGGCAATAAAATCATTGAAAGTACTATACAAGAATTGAAAAACACATATGAAGCCAATAAAATTAATATTACTTTATCTACTAAGGATGAAATGAATACTTTATATCAATCTATCAAAGAGAAAGATTGGTTTGTAGAAAGTGAATTGGTTGAACATAAAATGACAATTACAACTTCTGATATTAATAAAGCACAGATAGAGATTCCAAAAATTATTTATAATGAAAATCTTCATCTTCAACAGTTTGTAACTCAGGAGCCAACTCTTGAAGAATTATTTATGCAGGTGGTGAATACTATATGATATCCTTTCCATTTTTAAAAAAAGAATTAAAAGAACTTGTCAAAACAAATAAATTAATTATATTTGGTGCATTATTTATATTTTTTGCCATACTAAGTCCTTTAACCGCTAGATTTATGACTGAAATTTTTAATAGCATCGGTGGCATGGATGGTTTTGTATTTCCTCCTGCTGTATTTACTGATTCCTATTTACAATTTTTCAGCAATCATTCTTTAAATGTATTAGTTCTTGCGCTAATCATCAGTGGTACCATTGTTAGCGAGAAAAACAAAGGCTCACTTTCATTGGTTTTGTCTAAAGGACTAGAAAGAAGAAAGTTGGTATTAACAAAATTATTTTCTTACTCATTATTCTTTTCTTTCCTTTATTGGATCAGTGTTGCAATTACCTATCTATATACTTATTTATTATTTGAAGAAGCTTATATTGAAAAGTTATTTGTAGCATTTTTTACAACTTGGTTATATGGCATATTTTTGATTGTCCTTGCAATCTTTATAAGTACCATTAGTGTTTCATTTGGTATGGCAGCTGGCATAACCTTTGGAGCTTATACACTTGTTAGTATTATAGGTAGTATTCCTATTTTCAATATTAACAGATTATCTCCTTCTTATTTAAATTCTATCACTTCAGGAATAATTTATTCTGGTGATTCTAGTCATTTATTAATAACAACCCTTTCTACAATTGCTATCATTTTAATTTTAATTTATTTAAGTGTTGAGATCTTTAAAAACAAAGAAATCTAATTTTACTAGCCTATTACTTGATTTGAAGTAATAGGTTATTTTTGTTTGTTTAACTTTATCTGTGAGTGCACATATTAATCTTATATCCTTTACACAAAAAATTTCAGAAAGAAGGTCATAAAATGCATACGACAACAGAAATATTAAGTGAAAAGGAACTAGAATATAAGTTAAATGAGTTTAGACATGTACTTCTTGATTATGATTACTCTGATGTTGAAAATGTGGTTTTTATGAATATAGATGCTTTAAATTCTTATATACAAAAATATCAAGATAATCCTTTTGAACGCCAATATCAAGATTTAGAACAAATTTTTAATAGTATTATTCCCTTTATTCCTTCTAGTATTCCTGATGAAGCCGTAGAAGCTATTACGAATATATTAGAGACTAAGTATGAAGACAGAGATGTTATCAAGAAGAATATTCAATTTAATGTTAAGATGGATTTTATAGAAATGGTGAAGGGTTTGTCTTCTGAGAGGGAATGGAAGGAGCTTCTTGAGCTATGTAAGGATATACGGAATGCTAAGGAAATTATGACTACGGAAAGTGTGTTGCATTAGTGGTCGTATAGTGATGAGATTTTTTAAATTGGGCCGTATAAGCAAGGGCTATATTATAATATTGGCTGCCTTTCCTTTCAGCCGGTCGACGCCAATATTATAATATAGCCCTTGCTTATACTAGTGGCTTACATATGATGAGCCCTTAGGTATTTACATGCAAACAACTCTAATTATTTTATATGTGTATGTCTAACCTTCTAACCCTTTTCTTTGTTTATCTTGGTAAATGTGATAAAATAACTTTAGAGGTGTTTTTTTACATTTATAAGGAGGTTTTTTATGGAATTTAGACAGTTGGGCAATACGGATCTTAATGTTACGGCTCTTGGTTATGGTGCTATGGAGCTTAGGGAGTTGGATGCATCTGATGTTAGACAAGCAGAGTTTCTTCTTAATGAGTCTTTAGATAGAGGGATAAATTTTATTGATACTTCTCCTTGTTATAAGGGTAGTGAGGCTTTTATTGGAAAGACAATTGCTCATAGACGTAGTGAGTATATTTTGGCTACTAAATGTTGTTGTAATCTTACAGGTGATGGTCCTGGACATATTTTTAATCGTGATACGGTTTTGTCTAATATTGAAAATAGTTTAAAGTTAATGAAAACGGATTATCTTGATTTGGTTCAAATTCATACACCACTTCCAGGGGATCTTGGTCATGAAGATAGAGATGAGACCATTCAAACCCTTTTATCTCTTAAAGATAAAGGTATTATTCGTTATATGGGCATTAGTTTTAAAAATGGTCGTAGTGATGAAGCTGGATATCCTGCTGAGTATAGCTACATAAGTTTTAAGGAATATATTAAATACAATGTTTTTGATACAATGCAATTGGTATATGGGGCACTTACACCAATGAATGAATTGGCAATTACTAAAGCTGCTCATAAAGGTATTGGTACCATTGTTCGAGGTGTTGTTAAAAAATATTATGATTATTATGATGAACTTTTTATTAAAGCAAAGTTAGATGAGTTAATTGAAAATGGCGATAATAGACATAGTTTTCTTATTCGATTTGCCCTTAACCATTCTGATTTGGATACCATGATTATTGGTACAAAAAGTCTCGATCATCTTAAACAAAATATTGTAGCAACTGAACGTGGGAAATTACCGGATGACATTTATATAGAATCTAAAAAACGTCTTAATGATATAGGGGTTACGAGTAAAGACTTATAATTAAGAAATCCATTTGTTGGAGGCATAAAATGAACTGGGATTCAAAACCTTATTATTCTCTTAGCACTTATTATAAAGCACTGTATCATGATAAAGTATATAAAATCTCTTTAAACGGTGGTTTTACTTGTCCTAATCGTGATGGCACCATTGATTCTAGAGGTTGTATTTTTTGTAGCGAGGGAGGTTCTGGTGATTTTGCATCTTCTGATTATTTATCTATTACGGATCAAATAGAGGAAGGAAAAAAACGATTAGCCAATAAAAAAATAGGTAAAGGTTTTATTGCTTATTTCCAAGCATTTACAAACACCTATGGTTCTATTGATAAACTTCGTAATATTTACTTTGAAGCCATTCACCACCCAGATATCGTTGGCATATCAATTGCAACACGTCCTGATTGCCTAAGTGATGATGTATTAGATTTGCTATCTGAATTAAATACCATAAAAAAAGTTTGGCTTGAATTAGGTTTGCAAACCATACATAATGAAACAGCTAAAGTAATTAGACGGGGCTATAGCCTGCATTGTTTTGATGAGGCTGTAAAAAAACTATATGCCTTGAATTTAGACATTGTTGTTCATTTAATTATCGGTCTTCCTAATGAGAGCCGAGAAGATATTCTAGAATCCATTAAATATATAGCTCATTTACCTATTTCTGGTGTAAAGCTTCAATTGCTTCATGTTTTGAAATACACTGATTTAGCTAAACTATACTATGATGAACAGTTAAAAGTTCTTGAAAAAGATGAATATATAGATTTAATAATTGATTGCATTGAACACTTACCTCCTGATATGGTTATTCATCGTATTACAGGCGACGGTCCTAAGAGTATTTTAATTGCGCCTTTTTGGAGTGGCAACAAGAAAGATGTTCTTAATTCTATTCTAAAAAGATTCAAAGAACGAAATACTTATCAAGGAAAACTTTTTAATGACCTAGATTAGTTTATTATTTTAAACTATTTTACTAAATACTTCTTGTCAAATTTATTAATTTTATATAAAATTGTATTATATAATTACAGTAGTAACAATTTACTTTAAGTTTAAAAAGGAGGGTATTTCTATGATGAATAGTTCCGATTTTGAGTTGAATCTTAATAAATTAATTATACTTTTTATGCTAGATACAATAAACCTTCCTATGACTAACTCTCAAATCTCAGACATCCTGTTAGAGAAATCTTATACCAATTATTTCTCTCTCCAACAATCTATATCAGAACTTGTAGATACTGGTTTATTACATACAGGTGAAATTAACCACAATACCAGATATTCAATAACTGAAAATGGGAAACAAACTTTGTTTTATTTTTCAAATCGCATACCTGAAAGTATTAAAGAAGAAATTCTTGGGTTTTTAAAAGAAAACAAATACAAACTGAGAAATGAAGTGGAAGTAACAGCTGAATACATTCCTGAAAAGAATAATGATTGGACAATACATTGTGTTGCCAAGGAAAATGAAACAACTTTAATAGAATTTAAACTTAATGTTGTATCAAAGCAGCAAGCTATAGAAATGTGTGAGAACTGGAAGAATAATTCTCATGCTATTTACTCTAGTATTCTTGGTGAGTTACTCAAAAATAGGAACGAAGATTAATCGTTCCTATTTTTTATAAAGTTACTTCAAGACATCTATCAATATGCTCCCATAGTTCATCTTTTCCTTTTTTTGTTTGAGATGAAAAAGGAATAATAATAGAATCACTAGTTAATCCTAACTCTTCTTTTATTACTTTTACGTGTTTTTGAACTTGACTTCTATTTATTTTATCCATTTTGGTAGCCACAATTAATGGTGTATAGCCTTGATAAACAATCCAATTGTACATAACCTTATCAAGCTCTGATGGTTTATGTCTTATATCAATTAATTGTATAATTAACTTCAACTGTTTGCTACTCTTTAAATAAGACTCAATAAACTTACCCCATCTTTCACGATCTGCTTTCGATACTTTAGCATACCCATACCCTGGCAAGTCAACAAAATACAATTTTTCCTCAATGTTATAAAAATTGATGGTTTGTGTTTTTCCAGGTTGCCCTGATGTTCTAGCCAATGCTTTTCTATTAATCATGGTATTGATTAATGATGATTTACCTACATTTGATTTACCTGCAAAAGCAATTTCCACCAGTTCATTGGTTGGCAATTGATCAATTCTTCCTACTACTCTATCCAAATAGACATTATGAACGTCCATCATTATTGCCCCCTTTCTTATCCTATTGCATGTTTTAATACTTCATCCATGTTTTCTACAAAGACAATCTCTATGCCTTTTTTTATTTCTTTGGAGATTTCTGATACCACTTTTTCATTTTTCTTTGGAAGAAGTACTTTTTCTATCCCTGCTCTTTTAGCTGCTAATATTTTTTCTTTTAACCCTCCAACAGGTAATACTCTACCTCTTAAAGTTATTTCACCTGTCATAGCCATATTGGCTTTTACAGGTTTTTCAGTTAATGCAGATATTAATGCAGTAGCCATAGTGATGCCTGCTGATGGTCCATCTTTTGGAACAGCGCCTTCTGGTATGTGAATGTGAATATCCATTTCTTTATAGAAATTTTCATTTATATTTAATTCCTTTGACTTTGAACGAATAAAACTTATACCTGCTTTAGCAGATTCTTTCATAACGTCTCCTAATTTACCTGTCAAATCTATTTTACCATTTCCTGGCATAATATTAACTTCTATAGAAAGTGTGTCTCCGCCAAACTGAGTCCAAGCAAGTCCTCTAGCAATACCGATATCATCTGCATCTAATTTAGATTCATAGGTATACAGTGGTATACCTAAATACTTTTCAAGATTTTGCTCTGTTACCTTAATATTCCCTTTATCTGATGTTAAAATCTCTTTAGCTATTTTTCTACACAATTGACCGATTTTTCTTTCTAAAGTTCTAACGCCAGATTCTCGTGTGTATTCCCTAATAACTTTTGATAAAGCATTTTTACTGATGGTAATATCTCTATTTTCTAAACCATGCTTTTTAAGCTGCTTTGGTATAAGATGTTTTTTTGCTATATGTTCTTTTTCATTTTCAGTATAACTATTTACTTCTATTATTTCTACCCTATCTAATAAAGGTCTTGGAATGGTTTGTACTGTATTGGCTGTAGCAATAAACAATACATTTGATAAATCCACTGGGACTTCTAAATAGTGATCTCTAAATTTATTGTTTTGTTCTTCGTCTAACACTTCCAGTAATGCCGCTGAAGGATCTCCTCTAAAGTCATTGCTCATTTTATCAATTTCATCTAATAACATAAGTGGATTCTTACTACCAGCCTGTTTTAAGCCTGTTATTAATCTTCCAGGTAATGCACCTACATAAGTGCGTCTATGCCCTCTTATTTCAGCTTCGTCTCTTACACCACCTAGTGATATCCTTACATATTTACGGTTCAATGCCCTCGCCACAGATCTTGCAATGGATGTTTTTCCTGTTCCAGGTGGCCCCACAAGACAAAGAATTGGCGAACTGGTTTCTGATGACAAGTTTCTGACAGATAAAAATTCTAGTACTCTTTCTTTTACACTCTCTAACCCATAATGGTCTTCATCTAGAATTTCTTCTGCTTTTAGAATATCCTTCATTTCCTTTGTGGTCTTGTCCCAAGGTAATTCTAATAATGTTTCAATATAATTTCTTATTACCACACTCTCTGACGAACCACTTGGCATTTTATTTAATCTGGAGATCTCTTTGTTTATTTTTTCTTTAACTTCTTTTGGCGCTTTAAGTTGATCTAGCGCTTCTTTGTATTTTATAATTTCTTCTTCAAGACCTTGCCTATCTCCTAGTTCATCTTGAATGACTTTTAATTGCTCTCTTAAATAATACTCTTTTTGATTTTTATCAATTTTTTCCTTTACTTGACTTTGAATATTGTTTTTAATCTTATTAATTTCTATTTCGTTATCTAAGATTGCCATTGCTACTTTCAATCTGTCTTTTGGTTCTAATTCATCTAATATTCTTTGTTTGTTTTCCGATGTACTAAAAATATTTATGGCTATTTGGTCTGCTAATTTCCCAATCTCTTTAGTGCCTAGTAGTTGAAGTAATGTATCCTGACCTATTTTTGTGTTAATTTGTGAATAACCTTCAATTAATTCATGGGCAGTTCTAATTAGGGCTTCTTCTTCAATATTATTTTCCATACTATCATTTTCTGTACCTTGATTTACTTCTACTAGAAAGTATGGGTCTTCTTGAATCAAGTCACTAATAGTTCCTCTCTCTATGCCTTCTACTAAAACCCTTACGATGTTTTTAGGTAATTTAATTAATTGTTTTATTCGAGCGATGGTTCCTACATTATATAAATCTTCAGGATTTGGTTCATCAACTTGTGCTTCCTTTTGTGCAATTAAAAAAATCAATTGGTCTTCAACCATGGATTTTTCTAATGCATTAATAGACTTTGTTCTATTTACATCAAAATGAATAATCATATCTGGGAAAATAGTTAGGCCCCTTAAAGCAAGCAAAGGTAATTGTATTTTTTTAGTATCCATACTTTAAACCTCACTATCTATTAATTTACTCGTTAAATAAACACTTCATCACATTTATTCAAGTAATATATAATTGAATTGTCATAAATACAGTATCAATACAATTATATATTTCTTGAATATACTATTATAGGGTCAACTAGGAAAAACCCCCTACTATTTAGGCAGGGGGATTTTTATTTAAGCAGTTTCATCTTCATTACTTGATTTTGTTCTTTTCTTAGTAGTAGATGTTTTTTTTACCGGAATATCGCTAGTAACCAGTATTGGCTTATCTTTACCTTCAACTGCATCTTTTGTTATTAAACATTTTACAATGCTATCGCTTGAAGGTATTTCATACATAATTTCTAACATAATATTTTCCATAATTGCTCTTAAACCTCTAGCGCCAGTGTTTCTTTCTAGTGATTGTCTTGCAATTAGTTGTAACGCTTCTTCTTCAAAATCTAACTCTACATTATCCATTTCAAAAATACTCTTATATTGTTTTACTAAAGCATTTTTAGGTTTTGTAAGAATCTCAATAAGAGCTTCTTCTGTAAGGTTATTAAGACTAACGCTAACTGGCATTCTACCTACTAACTCAGGTATCAAACCAAACTTCAACAAATCTTGTGGGAGAAGATGAGAAAGAATTTCTCCTACTTCTCTTTCTTTTTTTGTTTCTATTTTGGCACCGAATCCCATTGTTTTTCTACCAATTCTTTGTTCGATGATTTTATCCAATCCATCAAAAGCACCACCACAAATAAATAAAATATTTGTCGTATCAATTTGGATAAATTCTTGGTGTGGATGTTTTCTGCCACCTTGTGGTGGAACAGATGCAACTGTTCCTTCTAAGATTTTAAGCAATGCTTGCTGAACACCTTCTCCAGAAACATCTCTTGTAATAGAAGGATTATCTGATTTTCTAGCAATTTTATCTATCTCATCGATATAGATGATCCCTTGCTCAGCTTTCTCAATATCAAAATCAGCTGCTTGTATTAACTTTAATAGTATGTTCTCAACATCTTCACCAACATAACCAGCTTCTGTTAATGAGGTTGCATCGGCAATGGCAAAAGGAACATTTATCATTCTTGCTAAAGTTTGTGCAAGTAATGTTTTCCCTGAACCTGTAGGTCCAACCATTATTATATTACTTTTTTGCAACTCAACATCGTTATGTTTATAATCTGAATTAATTCTTTTATAATGATTATAAACGGCTACGGAAAGGGTTTTCTTTGCGTCATCTTGACCAATTACATACTCGTCTAAGAAACCTTTAATCTCTTTTGGCTTAGGTAAGCTTGATAAATCTTGCTCTTCTTTAAACTCTTGAAATTCCTCTTCAATTATTTCAGAACAAAGTTCAATACATTCATCACATATATAAACATTTGGGCCTGCAATTAATTTTCTTACTTGATCTTGTGCTTTATTACAAAATGAACACCTAAGCTGCTTCTTTTCATCAAAACGCCCTGCCATAATTTTCACCTCATTTCATATAACTATCTATGCTCAATTACCTTATCAATTATTCCATATTTTTGTGCTTGATCAGGATTCATAAAATTATCTCTCTCAGTATCTTTAGCGATTACTTCAAGAGGCTGACCAGTATTCTCACTTAACATTTGATTCAGTCTTTCTCTCATAGCAATGATTCTATCGGCATGAATTTTTATATCCGTCGCTTGACCTCTAGTGCCTCCTAAAGGTTGATGAATCATTATCTCTGCATTTGGTAATGCAAATCTTTTTCCTTTTTTACCACCTGCTAATAAGAATGCACCCATACTTGCAGCCATTCCAATACAGATTGTTGATACATCAGGCTTAATATATTGCATTGTATCATATATAGCCATACCAGAAGTAATAGACCCTCCTGGACTATTGATATATAGATGGATGTCTTTATCTGGATCTTCTGCTTCTAAGAATAATAATTGAGCTACTACTAAACTTGCCGTAACATCATTTACTTCTTCTCCTAAGAAAATAATTCTTTCTTTTAATAGTCTTGAGTATATGTCATATGATCTTTCACCACGACTTGTTTGTTCAACAACAACAGGTACTAAACTCATATAAAAACCTCCTTTTAAATAAATTTATTTACTCAGCCTATGTCTCTTTCTCAAGAGACACAAGCTTCGTTGAAAGCATGATTTCTAAAGCCTTACTAGCAAGTTTGCAAATTATACTTTCACATTAAACTCTTATACTTCCTTAGATGCTTCTACAATGAGGTCAAGTGCTTTTTGTACCGCCATATCTTCTTTCATATGTTCAACTTCATGGCCTGTTATCATTTCTTTTAATTTGTCTACTTCCATTTTGTACATTTCAGCCATTTTTCCAATTTCATTCGTTACTTCTTCATCAGAAATTTGAATGTTTTCAACTTTAGCAACAGCTTCTAATACAAGACGAGTTTTTACTCTTTTTTCAGCCTCTGTTCTAAATTGAGCCCCAAAAGATACTCTGTTTTGTCCAACCATTTGTAAATATTGGTCTAACTCTAAACCTTGATATCTCAATCTTTGCTCGAAATCTTGAATCATTTGCTCAACTTGCATCTCTACCATTGGCTCAGGTACTTCCATGTTTGAGTTTTCAATTACTTTTGTTATAACTGCTTCTTGTTTTTTAATTTTTGCTTCGTTTTCTTTTTGCTCTTTAAGTTTTGCCTTTATATCTTCTTTGTATTCATTTAATGTATCAAATTCAGATACATCCTTAGCAAACTCATCATCTACTACTGGAAGTTCTTTTTCTTTGATTTCATTTATTTGAACTTTGAACATAGCTGGTTTACCTTGTAATTCTTCTTTTTGATAGCTTTCTGGGAATGTAACATTTACTTCGATATCATCACCAATGTTTTTACCAACTAATTGGTCTTCGAAAGTATCAATAAAGCTATGTGAACCTATTACTAATGGATAATCTTCAGCTTTTCCACCTTCAAAAGGTACCCCATCTACAAAACCTTCAAAATTAATAACAACTTGATCATTCACTTTAACTGGACGATCAGTAATAGAGATTAATCTTGAATTTTGCTCTCTTACTTTTTCAATTTCTTCTGTAATTGCTTCATCTTGTATATCGATTTCTTCTTTTTCTACTTCGAGACCTTTGTACTCACCAAGTTCTACTTCTGGCTTAACAGCCACAGTAGCAGTAAAAATAAAAGGTTTTCCTTTTTCAATTTGTACTACATCTATTTCTGGTCTTGAAACAATATCTAAACCACTTTCTGCAATAGCTTTATCATAAGCGTCTGGTATTAAATAGTTTGCAGCATCTTCATAAAAAACACCTGAGCCATATGTTTTTTCAATAAGGGCACGAGGTACTTTACCTTTTCTAAAACCTGGAACTGCCATTTTGCTTTTATTTTTTTTAAATGCTTCATTTAAACCTTCTTCAAAACGATTTGCATCAACCTCAATCGTTAACTTTACCATGCTTTTTTCTAAATTTTCAACTTTTGAATTCATTCCTTTTGTTCCTCCTTAAAGACATTTATATGTAGCTATAAAGGGTCACTACTACCCAATTCATCTATTACCCCTTTTAAACATTAGTATATTATACCATATGATAATTATTATTTCCATATTTTTTTGAAAATGTAATTTGAAAACTTGCTTGCAAGGATTTGGAAATTACATTTTCACCGAAGATTATGTCTATTACGTTAGTAAGAGGCATAAGTTGAGGTAATATGAAAACTTGCTTGCAAGGATTTGGAAATATTTTCACAGGGTATAACTTTACTCTCTCATTATACTAACCAATTATTAACAAATTATAATAACAACTTATGATTTTGTTTAAATATGTATTACAGTAATATTACTATCTATTAATAATACTTATTTTAGGATAGAATAAATAAGACTAATAAAATCCCAAATAAAGTTTAAAATCACCCTTGCCTTTTAGACAGAAAAAAAGAAGTGTTTCTATGTACACTTCCCTTTTTCATCTATTCTTGAGTTATTGTGGTTGTTGGCCTGACATAGCTTGTTCTTGACTTGCTATCATTCTTTTAACCATTTCTCCACCAATTGAACCAGCTTGGGCAGATGTTAAATCACCATTATAACCTTGTTTTAAGTTAACACCTAACTCAGAAGCTACTTCGTATTTAAATTTGTTTAATGCTTCTTTCGCTTGTGGTACTACACTTCTGTTTGAACTACTATTGTTGTTTGTCATTGTCTTTCACCTCCGTGATATTATTATGAGCAGATTTTTTTTAAATATTAATCTTTTTAACTGGTAATTAAATCCATCATTTTTTATATATTATTGACTCCCAATTTAATTATCTTCTAAAAACCAATTTATATTCCTTTTATAATAATATTATTATCCTCTAAAATAGATACCCATTTATTGCATATGATTTATCCTATGTTATCCGTTATAATATAGAGAGTATCACATTGATTAGGAGGTATAAAATTGGATACTTTTTTAGATTATTATAAAAACAATATTTCCCCCACTCTTGAAAAAATTGATCTATTTTTCAAAACAGAGGAAGACAAAGGCAATACCATTTCTCTAGATATCCTATCAGAACTGCTGGATATTAGTATTACAGAAGTTGAAGAAATACTAGATCGTTATGAAATTAAAAACGTTAATAAAAGTTCTTTTTTTATTGTTATGAAAGAAGGGAGTAGTGAGATCTGCAAATACTTTAAGAGGCAATTAGAAACTGGATTACTAAATCAATATACACCTAAGAATATTGCTTACATATATCAAATACCTCAGCAAATTATTGAAAAGGCTATGGTTGAATCAAACTTACAATCTATTACACCAAAAAACTTAAATACTCTTTTTTCATATATATATATAGAATGTTAATCATCTATACTATATAGGATATAACTTACATATACATCACAACTCTATACCACACAAAAACACCGCAATAGAAGATTTCGGTGTTTTTGTGTGGTGTAATTTTTATCAGCTTACAGGAGTTCACTAATGCTATAATTATTTTCTTTATGTTTCAAATCATAATACCTATCTCTTACTTTTACTATTGGATACATAATATTATCTGGAGGTATAAACACTATTTCACCTATATCCCCATTGTTCATTTTTACTTTTTCTCCTACATAAATGGTAGCTATATTATATAAAAACCTGTTCATTATATTCACATCAAACTTGCTATAACCAAAACTTAAAATTTCTTGAAAGGTTTCGAAAGGTGTTTGTCTTTTTTTATATATTCTCTCAGATGTAATGGCATCATAAACATCCGCAATGGCAACTATTTTAGCATAAAGACTAATATTTTCTCCACTTAATCCTAAAGGATATCCGCTACCATCTTGCCTTTCATGATGCAATAAAACCGCTTTGCCAACTTCATCATCTAACCAGTCATATTCATTGCAAATGCTATACCCTAAACTTACATGTTTTTTAATTCTTTTGTATTCCTCATCTGTTAGGCTTTCTTTTTTATTTAATATAGTCAATGGAATCTTTATTTTACCAATATCGTGTAGCAAACCAGCTTTTATAATTAATTTGATTTCTCTTTCTTCTAAACCAATCCATTTTCCAATTAACATTGAATACATAGCTACATTTACTGAATGACTATATGTATATTCATCAACTCTCTTAATAATATTCATAGAATGTATTAGTTTATAGATACATTCTGAATTGTTAAATATAAAGTTAGATACCTTAAGTATATCATCTAATTCCATTTTTTGTCCTTTTGCAATATTGGCAAAATTATGTTTTATAACTGCTATACTATCATTGTAATTTTCAACAATGGTACTATCTTTGGTTTCTTCATCGTTTTTTTTATCTAGCACACATATTCTATCTATATTATTGATTATAATCTTATTTCTCATATATTCATTTAATATACTGTCTTTCATAACAAGGGGTATGGTACAACCATTTACCATTAAATCCTCAGCAATGATATCTCCATCTTTACTTTCTTTAACATGTATGTATTTTTTCATATTTCCACTCCTGACCGACATATAACTCATGCTTTTTAAAAACAAAGTGACTTGGTCACTACAAAATTAATTGCTTATCTGAAGTCACCTATTTTCTTGCCCATTAAGCTTTTTCTAACTTTCTTAGAAATGTACCCCATTTAATGAACTTTTTACTTTATAGCAATTAGAAAATTTTCCTACAAAAAAAAAGCAACCCTAAGGTTACCTATTATGTATTAGTAATTGTAAATATAACTAACAAGGTAACCCGACTATCCTATCATAACGACTTAGACTCGTAGCTTTGCGTCACCATTTTTCAATGGTTTTGCCTTTATCACTCATTTTATTCAATTGCATTGTTTTTTTAAGACCATAACACTATACTTTTCTTATAATAACATATTAACTGTCATATCTCAATACATTTATGTGTCTTTTCTAATTATTATAAATTGTATAAAAACAAAAAAACATGGTGCTGAATTAACCCACCATGTTCTAAAAACTTATTTACAAAAGTACAAATCCTAATACCAACCCAGCAAGAATTCCTATATTACCTAAATGACTATTCATTGCATTGGCCTGAGGGATTAGTTCATCATTTACAATATAAACCATAGCTCCAGCTGCAAATGCAAGAGAACCTCCAACAAAAAGAGGTGAAATACTAAAAAACACAAGACCGATGGCTGTACCAACAGGAGTCATTAATCCTGCAATTAAGGTAAATATAAATATTTTACCTGATGTTAAACCACCTGCTTTTAAAGGTCCTGCCATTGCCAATCCCTCTGGAATATTATGTAAAGCTATGGCAATTGCGATAAATATTCCCAACTCTTGACTTGACTCCAAACCTGCACCTATGGCTAATCCTTCTGGGAGATTATGCAATGCAATTCCAAAAAGTATTAAGTAGCCAGTTCTTAACATAGGGTTAATCTTTGGCTTAAAGTTTTCTCCATTCTCCACTACAAGATCATCAGGCTCTGATAAATGTGAGTGAGGTACAACTTTATCTAATAGGAACATCATTCCAGCTCCTAACAAAAATCCAATAACAGCTGTGGACATAGATCCAAGTTCAACAGATTCAGGCATAAGCTCAAATAGGGAAATTGCAAGCATTATTCCTCCAGCAAAACCTAATAGTATTGAGAGTACTTTTTCATTTGGCTTGCCAAAAATAATTAACAAAATAACACCTAAAGATGTTGAAATTCCAGCAAAAAAACTATAAATTAAACTTTCCATAAATGCCCTCCTTTTATATATATTTTCTACTATTATTATAACACAAAACCATATAATATGTAATAATTTTTCCCTCAAAAGAATTGATATCATTAAATAAAAATTGTCAATTAGTCCTGCTTCTAGTTGTTGATTTTAATAGTTAATTTTACGTACTATAACACATTATTTGTAAATATTCTTTTTTTAGTATAGACTATAATTAAATAGTTTGTTTAAATCAATAATTCACAAGGAGGTTTTCATATGACTGCAGATTCAATAGGTTTTAGCCTGCTTTTATTAGGCTTATTTCTTGTTATAGGTAAATGGATTAGAATAGGAACGCCTTTACTACAAGACTTATTTTTACCAAGTTCTTTAGTAGCAGGGTTAATTGCATTATTTTTAGGACCAGAAATTTTTGGCAAGCTAATTGGCGTAAATGTATTTCCTGATTTTGTTTTAGATACTTGGAGCTTTTTGCCTGGACTTATGATTAATATTGTTTTTGCTGCTCTTTTTATAGGCAAAAAAATTCCAAATATAAAAAGCGTCTGGGAACTAGCAGGTCCACAAGTAATTTTAGGATATATTATTTCTTTTGGACAATATGCCATTGGCTTACTGTTATCAATATTCATACTCTCACCTATATTTGGAACAAACCCAATGGCAGGTGCATTGATTGAAATTGGATTCGTTGGTGGCCACGGCACTGCTGCAGGACTAAGAGACACCTTTGATGAAGTAGGCTTTGCCGAAGGTGCAGATTTAGCAATTGGACTGGCAACAGTAGGCGTATTAGGAGGCGTTTTAATAGGAATTGCTTTAATTAATTGGGGCATTAGGAAAAAGAAATTAACAAATGTTATTAAAACCCTAGATAGAAGCGCACTAGAGAAGAAAGGCTTAATAGAATTGGATACAAGAGAGCCTGCAGGTTTTATAAGTACAAGAACAGAATCCATAGAACCTTTATCATTACACTTAGGCTATATTTGTATAGCCGTATTAATGGGTTATGGTTTATTACAAGGGTTAATTTGGATAGAACATATCACTTGGGGCACTATGACAGGTGTTTATTTATTAAAGTATGTACCTCTTTTCCCCTTAGCAATGGTTGGAGGTATTATCATTCAGTTGGTCTTAGAAAAATCAGATCGGTACAGCACAGTTGATAGAGACATTATTAATAGAATTCAAGGATTAGCTTTGGATATCCTTATTGTTAGTGCTTTAGCTACTCTTTCTTTAACGGTAATAGGAGAAAACTTTTATTCCTTTTTAATACTTTCACTAGGTGGTATTTTATGGACTTTATTTGCTTTTATATACCTAGCACCAAAATTAATACCTGATTACTGGTTTGAGCGAGGCATCGGTGATTTCGGCCAATCTATGGGCGTCACGGCAACTGGTTTATTATTAATGCGTGTTACTGACCCAGATAATAAAACCCCTGCCTTAGAAAGCTTTGGATACAAACAACTTCTTTTTGAACTTTTTGTAGGTGGAGGCCTTTTCACAGCCGCATCAATTCCACTCATTTTTCAATTTGGCCCTATGACCGTTTTTATAATTACTTTAGTTATTACACTCATTTCTATTTTATGTGGTTTTAAACTGTATGGCAAAAAATAAATAAAATAAAATGCCGCTAGTATTCATCTAGTGGCATTTTATTATTATATCCGTATAACAGGCTAGGTCTATGGATTCATTAATCCACTATTACATCAACTGGCAAACTAATATAAAAAGTTGTTCCTTTTCCTAGTTCAGTATTAAACCATATACTTCCTCTATGTAGTTTAGTAATAACATGATACACAATAAACAGACCTAATCCTGTACCACCTTTGCGTCGATAGACATATGATTGGAATAAACTTTTCTGAAGATCATCTGGTATCCCTGGACCTGAATCTTTAATGGAAATCAAAACATTACTTCCTTGTTCTGTTACTTTTATATCGATATTCCCATTATTAGGTGTCATTTTTATTGCATTATCAATTAAATTGCTAATAGCACGACTGAATTGATTTTTATGCAAGCTTAAAATTCTCTCTTCGTCTAAGTTAAAGAAATTCATCCTTATATTTTTTTCAAAACACAAAGTTTCCATTCCTCTAACGATTTTATCCATCACTTTATTTAAACTATATCTTGATAATTCTTGTGGCTTAAATATATTTAATAGACCGTCTACAGTGTTATTTAAATCATCGGCTTGGTCAATTATTCTTTCATAATATGTACTTTTATTGCTAGAACTCCCTAATTGAGCAAGACTTCGTATTATTGCTATTGGATTTCTTAAATCATGTACCACCGTTGCTATAAGATCAGAAATATTTAATATGCTTTTTTCCCACTCTAGCTCTTCTTGATTTTTCTCTATTAAGGTTCCAATTTCTTTTTCTATAGAGTTAACGCAAGCTTTTGCTATAAACATTCTAGATGGATCACCATATTCAGCCATTACAGATACACCTAATGCACCAATAACTTCACCATTATTAGTAATAGGGACACCTAAACAAGACCAATCTTGGTATTTTGTCACGTAATGTTCCTTTCCATGTATATAAACAGGTTCTTTTAATTCCAGGCAAGTCCCAATTCCATTATTACCAATATACTTCTCACTCCAATTAACACCTACACTAAAACCACCATATTTGCTTAATTCTTCATCTGATCCATAAAGACCAATAAGCCATCCATCTTTGTCTGCTAAACTAACCGTATGTGGAATTTCTTGTATACTTCCTGATAAGTATTTCATATAAGGATCTGCTGCTTTGATTAAATAATCAAATTCTAGAAGCTTTTTTTTTAATTCTAAATCTGATAAAACCACATAATTAATATTGCATTTATGAATTTTATTGATTTCACACCTTTTCCAAGCTTCTACTGTTACATTTCTTATTGCTGTTTTTTCATTTACAGCCATTTTAAAACTCTCCCAGTTATCCATAGGACTTATTTCAGGCTCTAACCCTCTTATCAATTGCATATAAACACCCTCTCTTATGTTGTTTTATTATGTATATTCACTGTCATTATACTAACAAAACCTAAACATATCGCCCTATATACATCTATATATTATACATATTTCTATTGATCCCTTTATTTATATTATACACTTTTATTACCATATTGTATATTTTTTTCTAGTTATCTTAAGAATACACATTAATACACATATTCTTTGTACTATATACCAACAAAAAATTATTATTATATAGGATACTTTAATTAAGCTTTGAGCTATTCAACTGATTTCTAAAGCAGAATATAAAAGAGCATTACACATGTTAAATCTAATGTTGAATCCTATTTAAGATTGTCTATAATTCTTGAAAACATTTTTAGCATTAAAACTTTTAAAAATACCCGCCTCCCTATTTTGTGTCTATAGGGGACGGGCTTATTATTTTTTATTTTTTAGTTGGACAATTTTCTTTTAAATATTTTAACCAAGCTACATCTTTTGACTAACATCTTTATTTTTTTACTCTACTGTAACAGATTTAGCTAAATTCCTTGGCTTATCTACATCATGACCTAACCCTACAGCGATGTAATATGCGAATATTTGTTGAGGAATGTTTTCTAATATAGATGTTAAATACCAATGAGTCCTTGGCACATAGATTACTTCATCTGCTGTTTTTTCTATTTCTGTATTCCCTTCTAATGCAATAGCCAAAACTTTTGCACCTCTTGCTTTTACTTCTTTTATATTACTAACTGTTTTATCGAACAATTCTTCTTGAGCCAATAACCCAACTACTAAGGAACCATCTTCTATTAAAGCAATTGGTCCATGTTTTAATTCTCCTGCTGCATATGGCTCAGCGTGTAAATACGCAATTTCTTTTAGTTTTAGAGCACCTTCCATTGATACTGCAAAATCTAATCCACGACCAATGTAAAATACATTTTTAGAGTCTTTATATTTGTATGCCAGTTCCTTTATTTTATCAGATTGCTCTAATATAGTCTCAATCTTTTTAGGGATTGCATATAATTCATCTCTTAATTCTCTAAATTCCTCAACACTTATTTTACCTAACTCCATTGCAATTTTTATAGAGATTAGATACATAGCACATAATTGAGCCGAATAGGCTTTTGTTGAAGCAACTGCTATTTCTGGTCCTGCCCAAGTGTATAATACATCATCTGCTTCTCTAGCAATGGTGGAACCTACTGCGTTGACTATACCGATAACATGAGCTCCAGATTTTTTAGCCATTCTAAGGGCTGCTAATGTATCTGCTGTTTCACCTGATTGTGATACTACAATCATTAAAGTGTTTTCATCTAAGATTGGATCACGGTATCTAAATTCAGATGCTATTTCAGAAATAACAGGAATTCTAGAAATACGTTCTACTAAATATTTTCCAACTAATCCAGTATAGGAAGCTGTTCCACAAGCTACGATATATATTTGATTAATCTTTTCTATGTCTTCTTTTGATAAACTGATACCATCTAATAAGATTTCATCTTGATCCAATGGCAATCTTGGAAGCAACGTATCTTTTACAACTCTTGGTTGTTCAAAAATCTCTTTTAACATGAAGTGATCATAGCCGCCTTTTTCTGCAGCTTCTATATCCCAGTCTACATGGTAGATGTCTCTTTCTAATGGTTCTTTGTCAATATTTAATATTGTCACAGCATCTTCTGTAACAATGGCAATTTCCTTATCTTCTAACAAATAAATATCTCTCGTGTATTTTAATATAGCTGGAATATCCGATGCGATATAATTCTCTTCATTGCCTAATCCAATAATTAATGGACTGTCTTTTCTAACGGCAATGACTTTATCAGGTTCATTTACGGCTAAAATAGCAAATGCATATGATCCTTCTATTTCATCAATGGCACTAATGACAGCATCTAATAAATTATTGCATTTTTTATAATAAAAATCTATTAATTGAACTGCAACTTCTGTATCTGTTTCAGATTTGAAGGTATAACCTTCTCCTTCTAATCTTTCTTTTAATCTTAGGTAATTCTCTATAATACCATTATGAACCAATGAAATGGTTTCATCTTCATTATAATGAGGATGTGCATTTTCATCAGATGGGGCACCATGAGTTGCCCATCTTGTATGACCAATTCCAATACAACCATTTATAGTAGATTCATTTACTTTTTCTTCTAATATCTTAAGTCTTCCCTTTGATTTGATTAAATTAAGGGCGTTATTATAAATACATACACCAGCTGAATCATACCCTCTATATTCTAACTTACTTAATCCATCTATTAATATAGGTGCTGCTTGAGACTTACCTATATAACCAACAATACCACACATATCCTTATCTCTCCTCTGATTTTCTAATTTAATCTTGACTCTATTAAATTTGCTAATGTTTCTGCCTCTTTTTGTAACACGTCTTTGTCTTTGCCTTCAATCATTACTCGAACTAAAGGCTCCGTTCCTGAAGGACGAATCAATACTCTTCCTTCTCCAGCGAATTTTTCTTCTAATCCTTCAATTGCTTTTTTAATAACTTCATCTTTTATGTAGTCATTTATTTTACTACTATTTACTTTTGCATTCACCAATACTTGAGGCAATACAGTCATTACCTTAGCAAGCTCAGATGCTTTTTGTCCTTTTCTTTTTAACACTTCTAATAAGTGAAGTGCTGCTATTAGACCATCTCCTGTTGTATTGTAATCCAAGCATATTATGTGACCTGATTGTTCTCCACCAAGGTTATATCCTTTTTCTACCATTTCTTCAAGAACATATCTATCTCCAACTTTTGTTTGTTCGATATTTATACCATTTTCTTTACCCATTAGACCTAGACCAATATTACTCATAACAGTAGCAACAATTGTATCTTTCTTTAGCTTCTTTTGCTCTTTCATGTGAAGCCCACAAATAGCCATAATCTGATCACCGTCAATGATCTTACCTTCTTCATCTACTGCTAGACATCGGTCAGCATCTCCATCAAAGGCAATCCCAATATCTGCACCTAATTGCTTCACATAATTTTGCAAATCTTCCATATGGGTAGAACCACAGTTTTTATTAATGTTTTTTCCATCTGGTTCATTATGGATGATATATACTTCTGCGCCTAATTGAGTTAATGTTTCTGGTGCCGAAACATAAGATGCCCCATTGGCACAATCTATAGCTACTTTTATTCCAGATAAATCTATATCAATTAAACCTTTTACATAGTTTATATAGTCTTCTATACTTTCTCTTCTATGTTTTACTCTTCCTACACCTGTACCAGTAGGAAGCTCTATGGTCTCTTTATTATCAAGTATAATGCCTTCTATCTCTTCTTCTAAAGCATCAGATAACTTATACCCTTTATCATTAAAAAATTTAATACCATTATATTCAACAGGATTATGTGATGCTGAAATCACAACGCCTGCATCTGCTTTATATTGTCTTGTTAAGTAGGCAACAGCTGGCGTTGGCACTACCCCTATGGATATTGCATCTGCTCCTACAGAACATATTCCTGCTATTAAAGCTGATGTAAGCATTTCTCCTGAAATTCTAGTATCCCTTCCAACTATAATTGTAGGTTTATGCTTCTTTTCTTTTGTAAGTACATATGCTCCTGCCTGACCAAGCTTAAAAGCCAACTCTACAGTAAGGTCTTGGTTTGCAATGCCACGTACACCATCAGTTCCAAATAATCTCCCCATTATGTCACCATCCTAATTTTTTAATCTTATTCATCCTTTTTCTATATGTAAACAAATTGATTATAACACCCAAAATTAGGTTTTTCAATCAATTGGATGCATTTAACTATACAACTTTGTGCATTGGTATATACAACTTATGAACTTGTATGTATCTAGTATCATTTTATGCCATTGCCTACCTTTTGGTAGCTTGTAATATAGTTGAAAAATTTCTGTTTATGCATAATTAAAGCCTTATACAAGTGTATAAGGCTTTAATTTAGGTATTATTATCTGTTCTTATTGACTCATCACCAATACCTTCTTCATTCTCTATTTCTAATTCAATGTCCACCATAGGCATTGGACCAATTATAGTCACACCCCTTGGAAGTACTACTTCAACAGGTATGGTATGTCTCCCTGGCTCTAAATCTCTAAGATCAATCCTTGTAATAATATTTTCTTTGGTAATTGTCCTTACTAAAGATTCTCTTCCAGCAATTCTTATATTAATATTTTCTTGTGTTAAATATCTAAATCTTAATTCTCTTGGCAATGATTTAACATCTAAGTTATTAATATCAATAGAGATATCTTTTTCAATAGAGCTTTCAATTCCAACTCTAACCGTTATCTCATCAGGTGAAGCATGTAATCTAATATTTTCAGGTAAATATTCTTTAATACTAATAGTAAATTCTGTGTCTTCTGTATAATCACTTATATCTATTGGTGGTATTACAATACTACTGATAGCATCTACTTGAGCTTCTCTACCAGCTATTCTTATACTTGTTGGACTATAATTAAACCCAGTTAGAACATAGCCTTCTGGCGGTTCTCCAACTGTTTCCATTCTTATTGGCACCGTTCTTTCCTTGTCAATATTAACAGTCACTTTTACAGTTGTGTTTAGGGTAACTTTTGAGACTTCATTTCCATGACTATCTAGTATGTAAGGCGTCGCATCTAAGATTATATCCCTTACATTGTTAGCATCAATTTCAACAGGGACAACAACGGATTTTATTCTATTGATTTGAGATTCAGGTCCTGTTATTTGTACAATATTCGGTTCTACTGTTACATTTCCAATAACATAAGGTGCATTTGGTGTTCCAATTATCTGATATTGTACACCCGCCTGAATAGGTCGTATATCTTCCACATTAACCAAAAGATTTTGCGGTTCCCATCTTACAACTTCAACTGGCTTAGTTCGATTAACCTCCACTTCTATAGGCACACTATTAGTAATAGATAACATTCTCATATCCGCTACAGCTCTTATATCTTCAGGTCTTAAGTTATCTATTACTGATCTTTTACCTTCAACCCTTACTGTAATGGTTTCACCTTTTATAACTTCATAGGCTTTATTATTAGCAGTTATAGATTCATCAAATCTTAACTGAACAGTAATATCCCGTATTTCATCTGTTGTCCAAGGGTCTTCCACATTAATTACTACTAACCATAGTAAAATTGCCAAAACCACTGATACAATTTTCCACATAAGATTTCTAGTTAGTACTCTTTTCATTTTTCTGTCTACCCTTCCATAACTTAAATTTCTTAACATCTATGGATTTCTTTTGAATGTATTGTAGCTTATTTTTCAGATATTCTCCATTTACATTTCTAATTAAGTTACCACCAATAGAAATAGAAACTTTTC
This sequence comes from Natranaerovirga pectinivora, assembly GCF_004342165.1. NCBI lineage: Bacteria > Bacillati > Bacillota > Clostridia > Lachnospirales > Natranaerovirgaceae > Natranaerovirga > Natranaerovirga pectinivora. Next base: position 145,756 of record NZ_SMAL01000005.1, read on the forward strand.
CTGTTTCTTCAGATACAATAATTGTTATTGAGTCAGACACTTCACTAATACCCAAAGCAGCACGATGTCGAGTACCTAATTCTTTACTTAGTTTCATATTATCTGATAAAGGCAAATAACAAGTAGCGGCAACAATTCTATTGTTTCTTATAATAATAGCACCATCATGTAAAGGTGTATTATGCTCAAATATATTCATAAGTATTTGGCTGGTTACAACTGCGTCAACTGGGATGCCTGTTCTTTCGTATTCTGTTAATTTAATATCTTGTTCTACTACAATTAAAGCACCTGTTTTCGTCCCTGCTAATTCATAAACTGCTTTTATTAATTCATCTATTGTAAAGTTAGAAAATCTTTCACCTTTGTCTTTTTGATCTTCGAATTGAACGATTGATGCTAGAAAATTCCTCTGCCCTAATTGTTCTAAAGCTCTTCTCAGCTCTGGTTGAAATACAATCAAAATAGCTATAATCCCTACATTAATGGTATTTGCAAATATCCAAAGTATGGTATTAAGTCTAAAAACTGATGCTATAGTTGCTACAAGAAATAAAACAATAATACCTTTGAATAACATCCAAGCTCTAGTATCTTTTATTAATTTAATTAAATGATAAATAATAAATGAAATTATAATAATTTCAATTATATCAGTCATATTAACTTTTGGTATGGTAAAAAGTCTTGAGAGCCTATCACCGTCTAAAAATCTAGTAAACTGATTCAATAAAATACACCTCATTTAGCAACTATATTATAAAAACATAAGTTATTATTCTTATTATCCTATGTAAATTTTATTCTAACTATAATAAATTTAAAGTTTATCTTTACTTTAGTGCTTTTTTCTACTCCATTTTTACTAATGTTTATTATTATAATTTTATTATACCATTTTTTTGAGAAATGAGAATACATTTTAATAAAAACCTTAATACTTTTTATAAATTTTAGTCCTTTTGTACTATTTGAAAAATTTGTAGAAAAAGCAATTATTAAGTCACGTATGATTTCCCTAATAATTGCTTAGATTTTTTATTTTATTCTTTTAATTTTTCTTTCAGGTGTTGAAATTTTTATCTTTGGAATAGCTTTTACATAGTAATAGTAATCATCATCTTCATACTGAATTTTTTCTGTTCTATTGTAGTCAATTATACATTTAAAGAATTGTATTATAACTAATATAAAAGCAGCTAAAATACTTCTCCAAATGATTCCACCTACACTTAAGTTCAGGTTTAGTGTTAAATTACCAATTATGAATAGTATTATATTTAATAATGATACTGCCCCAATGGTAATATACCAAACATAATTTATTGAAAGTCTACTTATAATATATGTAGCTACTACAATTATAGCAAAAACAATAATAGTAAATAACATCTCTCGATCTGAAAAAACAGTATTTACAATTTCTTTGTACATAGCCATTATAACACTTGGCATCTCAACCCAATCATCAGAATGCAATCTTATTATGCTGTCTATGGATAATGCAAAATAATGCATTATTATTCCAAATGTGATTGGAATAATGGTAATTGGTGTAAAGAATAATCCAGCGAATATTGGTACTCCATATATTAAGTTAGAAGAAAACAACAAAGGAACCGCTAATATAAAATACCCCATTTTAGGAAATAAACTTATATACATAAAGTATAATGCAATTAGCAAAACACCTACTATTAGTGCTGCTTCTATAGAGGCAAAAGCAATGTGAGTTGTCACTAATAATCCCAATATAAATATTACCCACTTACCTGGTAACAACGTTAATACAATACTTAATGCAATATTTACTAATCCTCTATTTAAAACTGTTGCATATCCAAGAGCTTCATTCATTTTAGTAAGTATCATTAGAATTAATATAAATTTTAAAAATGTAAGTATTTGCTTCTCGAATCTTTTAAAATATATAATAAGTATTTCCCTAATCTCCAAAAGTTTAGTTAGCATTTGCTAAGTCCCTCCTAATAGTTGTTACTCATCCTTTATTTTATTTATTTTCTCAATAAGTTTTTTGTATCCAGATAATCTAGCCTGAGCCTCTTTGTATCTTTGAGAATAAATCCTAGTAGATAATACTGAATATACAAGTATTAACACCAAATATAAAACCCCATAAGTAATACCTAACTTAATAAAATCAATATTTGTTCTTTCCTCAACAAATACAAAAAGTTCTAATACAGCATGCCCACCAAAAAGCATCATAAGCGCAATTGTTATGCCGATTCTAGTTTTCATATTGTTAATTAATATATAATCGTGTTTAAAATAATCATTAATACGAAAATCTTCTTTGCCTATATTCTTCTCATATATTGCTAATTTAGTCATTATCTTAATTTTTTCTTCACTTAGCATATATTTCACCTCGAAGTATTTAATATGAAAGTTTAATCTGCAAACTTGCTTGCAAGGATTTGGAGATTAAACTTTCATTGAAACCTTGTGCCTGAAGCAAAGCGGAAGGCATGTTGCAAGGTTAATATGAAAATGTAATCTGCAAATTTGCTTGCAAGGATTTGGAGATTAAACTTTCAACGAAACTTGTGGCTCTTGGGAAGTAAGAGTCATAAGTTGAGTTAATTTCCATTAGGTAGTAGTCCATCCCTAACTGCATCATAGTTACTTCTTGCATTCCAAAGTAACCACTCTTCCAAACCAGCATCATATACCCCTTGAATTTGCTCTCTTAATTCTGGTCCTCTATAAACTCTAAAATGAGGCGCTCTTAAATAAGTTGCTGTAAATGCTTGTAGCCATGGACGAACAATGGGCCTTGGATCACCTTCATCCATAGTATCTAATACTTGATTGGAATTCATCATCGATCCATAAAGAATTTCATATGGGAACCAGTCAGGATGAATATCTCTAGGCGTTCCATAATACCCTCCAAAACCATAATGGGATGGGTATACCATAGGGGATATTACATCTAATCTTTTGCTCATTTCAATATAATCTTGACCTAATGTATTGGCATCCCTTTGACTATGAAATACAATACCAAATACATCAGCAGATATAATTACATTATACGATTCTAGTTCTTCTCTTGCATAGTCTAAAAATTCTGCAATGACTTCCGTTCTCTTTACCTCTTCTGAATCATACCCTAAATCAGCATTAAGCAATGTACTAGTTGCTTCAAAACGAATATAATCAAACTGTATTTCTTTGAATCCAACTTTTGCAGCTTCCTTACAAATATCTATAATATACTCCCATGAATCCCTATTGTAAGGATTTACCCAAGCTACATTTTTGTAGTACCATAAACTTCCATCTGGATTTTTGATTGCAAAGTCTTTCATGTTATGGGCTAAGTAATTGTCTTTAAAAACTACAATACGGGCTATTGGAAATATGTTATTATCATATAATTGATCCATTACACTATTTATGTTTCTAATTATATTTCTATCTGTATTTAATTCATTTACCAAAGGCACATCTACTTTGAAAGTAACAAATCCATCATCATTTTTAACATCAATAACAAAAGAGTTGATTTCAGTTTCATTTGCTAATTGTATTAAATTATCCAATGATTGTTGACTTCCAGCAGTATGACCACTAACATAAATACCTTTTACTTTAACTGGTTCAAAGTATTGATTATGATTAACATTTGGCACCTCTTCATAATAAGAAAAGTCAACTATGTACTCATAATCTATCTTTTCTTTTCCCTTATCTTCATTTGGTAATTGTGAATCATCCCCCTTAGCATCACATGCTACTAAAATTATAGTAACTAATACTAATACCAATAAAAACAATTTGTTTTTCATGTTATTATTTTTCCCCATTTTAAACACCTTCTAGTATAATTTTTTTTAGTCTTAAATATTATAGCATAGATGTTAATAATTTTCGACAGTTTTTTCCTGATTATTTATGACCAAATAGGTAATAATGAACTCAAATTAAAATTATATTGATTTTTTATTTTATATTACTCCCTAATGCTAGATAATACTTTCAATATATTATTATTATGGTTATATGTATAAACATTACCCAAGTAATTCTTTCAAAAAATCACATAGGTTTACTATATATGTATATTTTACAAATACGCAAAAAAACCCGACTAATGTCGGGTCATTATTATTCTTTATTTTTCATAGTTGGGAATAGCAATACGTCTCTTATTGCATAAGAATTTGTAAGCAACATTACTAATCTGTCAATACCAATTCCCAATCCACCAGTTGGCGGCATTCCATATTCTAGTGAAGTTATAAAATCGTGATCGATAACATTTGCTTCTTCGTCACCAAATGCTCTTAAAGACTCTTGATGTTCAAATCTTTGTTTTTGATCAATAGGATCATTTAATTCAGAGAAAGCGTTTGCGAATTCTCTTTTAGTTATAAACAACTCGAATCGCTCTGTATATTCAGGATCATTTGGTTTTCTTTTAGCCAATGGCGAAATTTCAACTGGATGATCAGTAATAAAAGTTGGTTGTACTAAATTTTCTTCAACATATGCTTCAAAGAATAAATTAAGTATTTCCCCTCTTTTTTGATGCTCTTCATATTTAATATGATGTTTCTTAGCAAGTTCTTTTGCTTCCACATCCGTTAATACTTCTCTAAAATCCACGTTAGCGTATTTTTTAACAGCGTCAATCATAGTCAACCTCTCAAATGGTTTACCTAAATCTATTTCTATACCATCATATACGATTTGACTTGTGCCTAAAACATTTTTTGCAACTGTTTGTATTAATTCTTCTGTTAAATCCATCATACCTTCATAATCAGTATACGCTTGATATAATTCAATTAAAGTGAATTCTGGATTATGTCTAATTGATAAACCTTCATTTCTAAAAACTCTACCTATTTCATAAACTCTTTCAAATCCACCGACTATAAGCCTTTTCAAATGAAGTTCTAATGCTATTCTAAGATACAATTCCATATCTAGTGCATTATGATGCGTAATAAAAGGTCTAGCCGCTGCTCCACCAGCAAGAGTATGTAATACAGGTGTCTCAACTTCTAAGAAATCCTTATTATCTAGATACTTTCTTATTTCTTTAATAATCTGTGATCTTTTTACAAAAGTATCTTTTACATCTGGATTAACAATTAAATCAATATATCTCTGTCTATATCTTGTATCAGTGTCTTTTAATCCATGGTATTTTTCAGGTAATATTTGAAGACTTTTGCTTAGCAAAACAACTTCTTTTGCTTTAACAGAGATTTCACCCTTTTGAGTTTTAAAGACTTCACCTTTAATCCCAATGATATCACCAATATCATAGTGCTTAAAGTCATCATAATCTTCTTCTTCAATAGCATCTTTTCTAACATAAACCTGAATTTGTCCATATCTATCTTGCATATGGCAAAAAGAAGCTTTTCCCATTATTCTTTTTGTCATAATACGCCCAGCTATCTGAACTTCTTTACCTTCTAACAAATCAAAGTTGTTATTAATTTCATTGCTATTGCTTGTTACGTCATATTTTGTTAATTTAAAAGGATCTTTCCCTTTTTCTTGTAACTCAGCAAGTTTTTGTCTCCTGATTTTCAGTAATTCATTTAAGTCTTGTTCCTGCTCTTGTACTTCATTATTTTTTTCCAACGTAATTTCCTCCTTTTAATACTTAGAAGGATACTTGCATAAATTATAATGCCTAATCCTAATGTTACACTACCATTTAACCATTTTTATCTAAATATATCAAGTACTTTAAACTCAATTGTTCCTTCTGGTGTATCTACCGCTGCAGTTTCACCAACTTTTTTACCTAATAAGGCTTTCCCTACTGGAGATTCGTTGGATAATTTATGGTTCATTGGGTCTGCTTCCATAGAACCTACGATAGCATATTCAACTTCTTCATCAAACTCTATATCCATCAACTTTACTTTACATCCAATATTAATTACATCTGTACTTACTTCATCTTCATCAATAACTTCAGCATTTTTTAATATTTTCTCTACTTCAACTATTCTTGATTCAATTTCTGCTTGCTCATCTTTTGCCGCATCATATTCCGCATTCTCTGATAAATCCCCTTGAGCACGTGCTTCCTTAATCTTTTCAGCTACTTCTTTTCTTTTCACAACTTTTAATCCTTCAAGCTCATCCTCTAATTCTTTTAATCCTGCATATGTCAGTATTATTTTTTTGTCTGCCATCTTGCTACACCCTTCCTCTACAATTTTTTTAATTTTCTATCGGTTGTATAATATTTAACGTATTATAACTTAATATTTTTCTATTGTCAAGATAAGGAAACCTCATGGAATCTTATTCTAAATCTAAGTGTATTTAGAAAAAATTTTTTAGATTATAATAAATTAAAATATTATTTTTTTACCATATTGATATAAGTCTTTTACTTCTAAGTTAAATTGACTTAAAACTTTTTCAATTCTATCTATCATATCTTTTTTATAACCATACATTAACCAACTTCTAAAAATACGATTTTGAGAAAAAATTGCTGCTTGTAGTAATTTTGTATCATATTCTATTTTATTTATTTTTAACGATATATCATCAACAACTTGTAAATCTTTTCTTTTTAAAAGTACATTTTTAATTTCACTTTTGTCTGACACAAAATCTATTAAAAAAGCTTTTTTATTATAGAAGTAAAATGCTTTATTTTTTTCTTTTCTACAATTAATTACTATATCACTTTCAATGTAATTATTTAGAGGATCTTCCAACACTTCAACTGCTAATCCTGTTTCTTCAAATATAAATTCTTTTGTCTCTTCAAAGTAAACAGGCCTTTTAGTTACAATGGTTAAATAATTCACTTTATCGTATAAATAATCAATGCAAAAATCTGACAAACTATCTTGTCCGTCTATAATAACAAAATTCAATTCTTTTAATTTTTTCTCAGATAAGTTAATACATTTCTCTATTACCTTGTCTAAAAGCAAGAATTGAAGACCTTTTCCATTAGAGATCACAATTTCTTTATCCTCTACATAAGGCATTATCTCTTCAGGAAATACGAAAGAGTGACATTCTTCATCAATCATTTGATTAATGCTGTCATCAATTATTGTTCTTATATAATTTTCATCTTTTTCTTTTAGTATACTAGCAGTAATTGGTATTTGAACTTCATAACCTTCAATACCAGCAATATTTATTTCACTGATTTCAATTGGTACTTTCAATAATATTTTTTTCAGTTTTGTTTTTTCAATATAGGAATCAGAAAGCAACTTACCAAATGGTATTTTAATTTTTATGTCATCTAGTGTATTGGCTAACTTAAAAGCAGCAAACCCCTTTGCCATATAACTCACCTCTACAAAGCAAAAGATTAAGGGATAATCTTCGCTTAAATATAATTATTACTAATGTATTAGAAAGTTATACAATTTATGAGTTAAAATAACTAAATATGGGAAATATGCCATTTTTATATTTTACTTTAAAGTATCCCTATAAGCCGATAATAAATTTAATACTTCTTCAAAAGTTTCTGTCTCATTGATTTCTTTTCTTAACTGAGCCGTTTTTGGTAAGCCTTTCGTATACCAAGAAACATGCTTTCTCATTTCTCTAATTCCTGTATACTCTCCTTTAAACTCAATAAGCATTTTACTATGTTTTATGATCATATCAATGACTTCATCAAAAGATGGTCCTTCTAATAAAATCCCTGAATTAAGATATTCATTGATTCGTTTAAACAACCAAGGGTTCCCTTGAGCTCCCCTTCCAATCATTATGGCATCACATTTTGTCTCTTCAATAAGAGCTTTTGCATCTTCAGGAGTAAATACATCACCATTTCCTATGACTGGTATGTTTACTGCTTCTTTTACCTTTTGAATAATAGACCAATCTGCTTTGCCACTATAATATTGTTCTCTTGTTCTACCATGTACAGCGATTGCTGCCACGCCGTTCTCTTCAGCAATTTTTGCTATTTCTACAGCATTTACCATTTCCTCAGAAAACCCCTTCCTAATCTTTATGGTGAGAGGTTTTGATATAGCTGATGAAACTTTCTTAACGATTTCTCCTATTAACTTGGGATCTTTCATAAGGGCTGAACCTTCTCTATTATTTACAACTTTAGGAACAGGGCATCCCATATTAATGTCTATAATATCAATGGGATAAGAATCCAACCTCATTGCCATTTGGCTTAGAACATCTGGATCTGAACCAAATAACTGGACAGCAACAGGTCTTTCTTTTGCTTCTGTTGCTAGTAAGATTTCTGTATTTTTATTATTAAAATAAAGTGCTTTTGCACTAACCATTTCAGTATATACCAAACCACAACCTTGTTCTTTACAAAGGATTCTATAAGGCAAATCTGTTATGCCTGCCATTGGTGCTAAAAAAACATTATTAGGTATATTTATATTTCCTATTTTCATTTGATTCACCTACTTAAAAAAGAATAAATTTAAAACTGTAGACAATACTACTATAAATCAATAGCTTTGTCCACAGTCTCTTATTGTTTAAATACATTTATTCACAATCCTACAAAGTTTTACACATCTATAATAACCTCTAGGTATTTTTCTCGTAAATAATCCTTAGTCCTTCAAGGGTAAGCATAGGATTATTAATCTCAATAGAATCTGTTTCATCAAAAATAATCTTTGCCAACCCACCAGTAGAAATAACTTTTATACCTGGTAAATCTAATTCTTCTTTTATCTTTTTGATAATATATTCTACTTGTCCAATATACCCATAAACCAATCCTGCTTGCATACTGGTTATTGTGTCTCTAGCAAGTATGGACTGTGGTTTTTTTATTTCAATCTCTGGCAACTTGGCAGCTCCTTGCCAAAGTGCATTAGCAGATATTTTTATTCCAGGGGATGTGATTGCTGCAATAAAACTACCATCTTCAGTTACCACATCATAGGTTGTAGCCGTACCAAAATCTATTACAATTGCAGGTCCACCATATAATTCATAAGCTGCTACAATATCAACAATTCTATCTGCTCCAACTTCCTTAGGATTCTCAGTATTAATTTTTATACCTGTTTTTATGCCAGGACCAATAATCAAAGGCTCCGTTTTAAAATACTTCTTAATAGCATTTACAAAAGAATACATTATGTTAGGCACTACAGAAGAAATAATAACATCCTTTATATCGCTTATTTCAATATCTCTATGTTTTAATAAATTACAAATAAACAAACCATACTCATCAGATGTTCTTTGTAATTTTGTGGTCATTCTCCAGCTTCCAATTAACTCTTTACCTTTGTATGTTCCTATTGTAATATTGGTATTTCCAATATCCATTACAAGTAACATTTTAATCCCCTACTTTCTTTAGCACCACAGCTATAGGTGTTGCAATTATTGCAGCCGCAATAACCTCTACAACAATATTAACAGAAATAGCTCCTATAATTATATTCCTTACCAATACATCAACACCATTAATATCAATGATTCTTTGAGCATACAGAAAAAAAAGCATGCTTAAAACACCCACTGTATTCGTTAGTGTTCCAACTATAGCGCCAAATGTAATAGATAACTTTTCACTTTTTGTGAGTTTACGAATTAATATATAACCATAATAGGTTGTAATAGGAATAAGCACTCTAGGTATAATAGAAACTCTTGGGTCGATAAAAAGCACATCAAATCCAGCTGCTCCAATTGCTCTTACAAAAGAAATAAAACCCATTCCAAAACCTACTACAATACCGCTAACAGGTCCTAATAAGACTGCTGCAATAATAGTAGGAATATGCAATAAAGTAATACTAACAGGTGGTATCTGTATAAATCCTATAGGGGTGAACCCCAAAATCGCCGTAATACCAAGTAACATACCTAAAGTAACCATTTTTTTAGTTTTCATATAAAATCCTCCGTTCTCGTTCCTCAGGATACAAGACAAATCATTTACTTACAGTTACAAACTATTTACTTTTCATAGTCAATACAAGCTCTACCTTCTACAACACCTCTTATAAAAGTAACAACCTCTTGATGATCTTCATGGACTTGATAAGCATTAAGATCTTCCATACTCTCAAACTCAGAATCCAAAATCAAATCAAAATTGTTCTCATCTGCCAATTGAGAATTAAACTTCACCTCAATAAACTTAATTACATCAATCCTATCTTTAAGTGCCTCAAGCATCTCCTTAGCCTTAATCAAATGCTCAACCTTATCCTCTTCCTTAAACTTAAACATTACAATATGTTTGATCATAATAAAAAACTCCTTTCGAATAAATATTTTAAATTAAATTTTCTCAAAGCCTGACTTTGTTTGTTAGCATTATTTTACGACTTTTAAACATCTCAAAAGAAACCTTATTCTGGCTATCAAAAATCCTTAAATATCACAACAGAGACTAGCAAGTGATGTATATAAGATTATACAGCGGAGCCACAGATGGCGTAGCTCGACCCTCTTCTCCAAGGATGGAGAAGGGTCGATAAATCTTATATCCATCACTTGCTAGTCGACAATCTCCATGTACCCAATCTACATAAAAAAAGTCCGAAAATAACTCTCCAATGCCTCCAACAATTCCTGCTTCTCCTTCTGAATCTGCTTAATCTTCAAATGACTCCCTATTTCATCATAAAGAATATCTCCTTCATCAGCCTGAACCTCAAAAAACAATTCACCATCTTCATTAAACCCAATAACAAAAATACCACCAACATCTTCAGTAAACAAAACAGAAAACGCCTTAAGTTCAGCCTTCACCAACTCTGGCAAACTCTCAAAATCCTCATTCAAAAAATACCTCTTCTCATAAGAATTTGAAACACATAAGATTACTCTATCCTCTTCATACATCTAATAATCACCTCTTTGCTTACTATACATAACCATTTAGTCCTCTAACAGAGACTTCACCAGAATTAAGAATCATCTCTTCTCCTGATGCTTGTACAAATCTTAATTCACCCATCTTTGTTATACCTATAGCCTTACCAATTTTTTCTTGTCCATCCAGAATAACTCTAACGGTTTTATCAACATTAATACAATTATCTTCATACTCATTAATAAGATGACTTAAATCCTTGTCCACCATAAACTGATCATAAAACTTTTCAAAAGACTCTAAAATCCCCTTTACCAATAAAGCTCTTTCAAAACTCTTACCTTCTTCATTGGCCAAAGACGTTGCAATCTCTTTAATCTCATCATCAAAGTCAGTGGTATTAACATTGACCCCAATGCCCACAACAACATAATTAATGACATCTAATTCTGAGCTCATTTCTGTTAAAGTACCAGATACTTTTTTCTCATTTATAATAATATCATTAGGCCATTTTATAAAAGCTTGATTTTTAGTATATCTATTTATGGTATGAACCACGGCTAATCCTGCGATTAATGTAAGCATAGATGCTTTACTAGGGTGCAAATCCGGTCTCAAAATTATAGAGAGCCATATCCCCTTGTTAGGAGGTGATTTCCACAGCCTTCCTCTTCTACCCTTACCTTCCAATTGCTCCTCAGCTAAAATCACTGTTCCGTGTTTTTCGCCATCAATAGCTAACTTTTTTGCTTGTTTGTTTGTTGAATCAACTTGATTATATACAATAATCTCTTTACCTAAAACTGTTGTTTTTAAGTCATACTGGATTTCTGCCTTGGATAAAATATCAGGGGAATCTATTAGTCGATATCCTTTATTGGAAACAGATTCAATTCCATAGCCTTCTGCCTTCAATTGATTAATAACTTTCCATATGGATGTTCTAGACACACCTAATATATCACTTAATTCTTGCCCTGATATGTATCCTTCATTGGTTTTTAAAAATTCAAGGATTTTACTCTTCATTATATCCCTCTTTTAGTCTTTAGTAAAATTATCCTTTTATTTTATTACTTTTCTCCTGCTGTTGCAACCATAACTGCTTTTATTGTATGCATTCTATTTTCTGCTTCATCAAAGACAACGGAATTTTTACCTTCAAAAACCTCTTCTGTTACTTCATACCCTTTTACAGCTGGCAAGCAATGCATAAAAATAGAATTGTCTTTACCTGTTTTACCCATTATTTCAGAGTTCACTTGGTATGGTTTTAACATCTCAATTCTTTCTTTCGCTTTATCTTCTTCACCCATAGAAATCCATACATCTGTATAAATGGCATCTGCACCATTCACTTCATCTACATTATCACTTACCACAATTTTACAACCTGTTTCTTTACCATAAACTTCACATTGATCAACAAGTTCTTTTTCTGGCCATAAAGATTCTGGAGCAATTATTGTAAAGTTAATCCCTAGTTTTGCTGCACCAATCATAAGACTATTGGCCATATTATTTCTTCCATCGCCTATATAAACTAATTTTAATCCTTCTAATGTATTAAAATTCTCTTTAAGAGTCATTAAGTCCGCTAATACTTGAGTTGGATGGTATAAATCTGTTAAACCATTCCACACAGGCACACCGCTGTACTGGGCTAATTTTGCTACTGTATCTTGAGAAAAACCTCTAAACTGAATGCCATCAAACAATCTACCTAATACTCTTGCCGTATCTTCAACACTTTCTTTATGACCTAATTGAATATCATTTTTTCCTAAATATTCAGGGTGTCCACCTTCATCAACGCAAGCAACAGTGAATGCGCAACGTGTTCTTGTAGATGGTTTTTCAAAAATCAAAGCGATGTTTTTGTTTTTTAGACGATCTCCTAATATCCCTTTTTTCTTATTCTCTTTTAATTCAATTGCCAGATCTATTAAGTATTCTATTTCCTCTTTTGTATAATCTTTCAGTGTCAATAAACTTCTTCCTTTTAAATCCATTTAAAATCCGCTCCCTTTTTCTAAATACAAAAATTTGTGTGTTTTTTTATTAGTTTTAATTGTATATTTATACTATTATATGTTTATTTATGTGTCAATAGTTTTTAATGATCCAACTCAATTTCTTCCTTTTATTTTGGATGAATTGGTATAAAAACAGATTTTTCCCTTTCTTTTACATAATTATCTTTTCTTTTCACTGCTAATTCACAAAAATAATCTTGAGCATTAATGACATCATTATTTTTTATGTCTATTTTTTGGTATTTGCCATCTGATTTCTTAATTTTAGCTTTTTTATTATCTTTTAATAATATTTCTAAAATTTTTATCACGCGTTTTTTGTTTTCTTTGTCACTTATAGGAAATAACAATTCTACTCTTCTATTAAGGTTTCTTGGCATTAAGTCCGCACTGGACAAAAATAACTGTTCATTTCCATCATCATAAAAGTAAAATATTCTGCTGTGTTCTAAATACTTCCCAACAATGCTTCTCACTGTAATTCTATCGCTAATCCCCTTAATACCAGGAATTAAACTACATATTCCCCTGATAATGAGTTCCACTTCAACACCATTATGAGATGCTACATATAATTTTCTTATAATATCATAATCACATAATGAATTCATTTTTATAATAATTTTTCCTTTTTTCCCAGACTTTACATGTTCTATTTCTTTATCAATTAGTTTAATAAATTTTTCTCTTAAACCATTAGGTGCCATAACCATTTTTTTAAAGCTAGGGGGTTCAGAATAACCTGATAGCGCATTAAACACTACAGATGCATCAGCACCAATTTCATCGTTACATGTTAATATTCCCAAATCTGTATAAAGTTTAGCTGTAATATCATTATAATTTCCCGTCCCTAGGTGGACATATCTTTTTATTCCCTTTGATTCAAGTCTTACCACCAAAGTAATTTTGCAGTGGGTTTTCAGACCAACAAGTCCATAAATAACATGACAACCCGATTGTTCTAATTTTTTTGCCCACTGTATATTATTTTCTTCATCAAACCTAGCCTTTAATTCAACAAGTACTGTCACTTGCTTGCCTGCTTCTGCTGCTCTTGCCAATGCTTTAATAATAGGTGAATCTCCACTTACTCTGTATAAAGTTTGTTTTATCGCAAGAACATTAGGGTCTTTAGCTGCTGTTTTAATAAAATCAATAATTGGTTCAAAGCTTTCATAAGGATGGTGAAATAAAATATCTTTTTCTTTTATGGCCTCAAAAATATCTTCTTTTCCAAATAAGGACTTAGGTTTTTGGGGCTTATATTCTTCGTATTTTAAGTGTTCATAACCATTTAATCCAAAGACCTTTATCAAAAATGTTAAATCCAAGGGCCCATCAATTAAGAATATATCTTTATTATGAATATCTAATGATTCTAAGAGTATATCGATTAATCTATTATCCATATCTGAAGAAACTTCTAATCTTAATGCATCTCCAAACTTTCTTTTCTTCACAGACTCTTCAATTTCTCTTAGTAAGTCTTGGGCCTCTTCCTCATCTATTGATAAGTCACTATTTCTTGTAATTCTATAGGTAGTGGCACTAATGACATTGTGACCTAAAAATAGTTTGTTTATATTATGTTTAATAATTTCTTCTAACAGGATAAATTGTTTTGATTTGTTTTCAGATGGTATTTCAACAAACCTTGGCAAAACAGATGGCACTTGAACCGTTGCAAACATTTCTTCATTTTCTTTTTTAATAAGGGCTGCTATATTTAAACTTTTATTATTAATTAAAGGAAATGGTCTACTAGAATCCACTGCCATTGGTGTCAAAACAGGGTATAATATCTCTTCAAAGTACTCTTGTACAAATTCTTGTTGGTTTTTAGACAATTTATGCATATTCAAAAACACAATGCCTTCTTTTTCCAGTATTGGTATGATGTTTTTGTTATACTCTTCATATTGACTGTCAACCAATGTATGTACCCGTTGTGATATTTTTTTCAATTGCATCTTAGATGTTAATCCTGAAAAATCAGCCTTAATATACCCTGCTTTAACTTGTTCTTTTAAGGATGCAACTCTAATCATAAAAAATTCATCTAAATTAGAGGATACAATTGCTAAAAATTTTATTCTTTCAAAAATCGGATTTTCGTGATTTTTAGCTTCATCTAATACTCTTTGATTAAATTCTATCCAACTTAACTCTCTATTTTCATAGTTTAATGTATTGTCAAAGTTAATCCTTTCCATAGAATCACCTTCCCATAACCGTAATAGTAAATACAAAATTATTATTGAGTTAGTATTATTATAACATAGTACTTTTATTTTTACCCTCTTTGATTAATTATCAATAAAAAAAATGTGGCATCATATCAATCCACATTTTTTTATATTTCTTTTATAACTTCCAACAATAAAATTCTTAGGCTATTATCATTCCCATTCTCTATTTTCAACTCGTACTCTTCTATTTTTTCTTTAAGTATAAGAATGAGTTCTTGATCTGTATACTCATTAAACCTTTCAATCTTAAACTTTGATGCAATAAACTCTAATAAGTAAACAAAAAAATCTTTATAATTCCAATTCTCTACTTTTACAATTCTCTTTGCTATATTTGGAATCACATCTTCAAATAACCCTCGACAATTGGATTTTTTAGAGTTAAATATCTTTAATAATTTATTTTTCAATTCCTCGGATAAGTTACATATTCTTTCAATATAATAACTTTCACTATTTAATACATTAATGTAATACTTATCTCCTTCTAATCCTTTAAATGTCCTAAGGGCATCGTAATAACCTAATGTCATATTGTACTTACATTTTGTGTCTTGAAAGTCTAAAATACTTCCTATATCTTCTCTCGGACTAATCTCTACAAGATTAATGTCACTACCTATTTTAACTCTCTTTTCTACTCCAACTCCAAATATCCTAATAACAATAATGTTTTTATATTCATTTTCTATTAACATATTGATAGGTACTTTGTTATGAAATCCTCCATCAAGATATCGCTTGCCGTTAATTTTTTCCTTTTTAAAAATAGGCAGATAAGCGCTAGCAATCAAGTAATCTATTAACTCACCATTAGGAATATCTTTTAAAAAGACTTCTATTGGTTTAAGCTCTGATAAGCAAACTGTCACCAATCCAAATTCCTTTTTACACCCACGTATTTTTTCTTCATCTAATATTTCTGATATTAGGGTCCTTAAAGGTGTAATATCTAGACCTTTATTGATCATTATTTTTTTTAAATCTTTAAAAACTTCAGAGAAGTCGATTGTTTTAAAATCAAATTTTTTTATATTTTCTATTATATCATCTCTAACATCCATTACTTGAGAAAATGATATATTTTCCCATATATGAACAGCTTCATTAAAATGATCCATACAAATAAGAGCCCCATTCAGAGCGCCTACAGATGTTCCTACAACACCCTTTATATTAATATTAAACTCTCTAAGTGCTTTCCACACACCTATCTGATAAGCCCCTCTAGCGCCTCCTCCTTCTAATGCTAACCCGTACTCCTGACTAGGATCGATTTTCAAATCCATATAGTCCTCCCTCAATTATTTAAAGGAATTTATTAAGCTTTCCTATCAATTTTTTATTTTTGTTTTAAAAGAAATAGAGTCTAAAAACACGACAACACCACTTATTAATAGCACACCATAGTACACAATAATTCTCCATAAAATCATTGCATATAATAGTACATCTCTAGAAAAAAATATACTAAACAACACATAAAAACCACTTTCTGAAGCACCTATTCCCCCCGGTGTTGGAATAAAACTTACAACAACATACAAAACAGTTTGTATGGCCAATATATCCGTAATAGTTGCTTCATTAAATCCTAATGATAGATATATAAAATAAGTAATTGAAAAATAGCAGGTTATTTGAAGGAATGTTAGTAAAAATACTTTTATCATCATCCATTTATTATTCTTAAAATCCCCAATGTTTTCAACATAATCATCAATACATCTATAGACTTTTTCTTTATTGTATTTTTTAAAAAACCTAAATTTTTGTAGAAAACCTATAATAATGTCTACTATTTTTTTTATTACTTTATCATTAAAAGATAATGTAATAATAAGAATACATCCAAGTATATTAATAAATAAACCTATCATTATAAATATAATGATTTCTCTTTTTTTCATAAATATTAGATTGTATTTCATTGCAAACATTGTAAGGGCATATAAAGATATTATCACCTGAAACACAATAAATTTTTTTATGGTTAATGTTGTTCCTTTTGTATAGGATACGCCATATTTACTTTTCATTAAATAGACTTGTGCTGGTTGACCTCCACTTGCAAAAGGGGTTATTAAACTATAATACTGTCCTACAAATGCAAGAAATAATGATTTTCTAAATGTAAATTGTGTACTAATATTTTTCCCAATGGTTTGTATAATTAAAGCATTAAAAATAACATAAGCAGTCATTAATAGTATTGCTATACTTAAACAAAATCTATCTGTTCTTCTAAGAAGTTCAGGAATTTCTGCTAATTCTTTACTTGTTATAATGATATATCCTGTAATCATAGTAAAAAGTATTAATATCATTAAATTTATTATTTTTTTATTCATGTTCATTTACCATGCCTTTCATTCTATTTAAGGCACTTTGGATTGGAAAGATTATTTTCTCCCTTATGTCACACTCTTCCATATGAATCATCCTCTAATTTTTCAAGTTAATTTTTATTAGACCTGTCTTTGAAATCCAAATTTCTTTTGGATCTCTTAGTTTTATTTTTCCTTCTTTTTGTTCAAAGGCATATTTAATTAAATTGTCCCATATCTTTAAAAATCCAAACATATATGTCCCTTTAATTTCTTGAGTTTCAAAACCTCTTTTTTCCGTAATTGGGTATAGAACTGTCCTAGCCCATAAACCTTTTACATTTTTATATTTTTCATTTTCCTCTAGTGCTATAGCGAGTAATCTTAATTCTTCATCCAATGCTTTAAATATCTCTTTAAGACGACTTCCTAATTCTTCCATTTTTGAATTATTAACATGCATTTCTATTACTTCGTCACCCTTTTTTATAATTGAACCATCTTCTAAAATTTTATCTTTTCCTTTATATCTATGTTTGCTTAAATAAAAGTATTCTAATCTAGTATTGGGAATTAGCTCCCATTTTCCTAGCTTTCTTACTATATTATCTAGAATCACGAAAACCTTTCTAAGGAATTTTCTCATATATATCAGCCCTTTATCTTTTACTTATCAACTGAAACAAATTTATAACCCTTTTCTAATAAAATAGGAATAACCCTTTTTAAAGCGCCTATGGTGTTATAAGGGGCTAATTTTGCACCGCCACTATCATGGAGTACTATTATGGATTGCTTTTCTATTCTATCAAGTAATGTCTTACTTATTTTATCAGGACTATTGTTTTTTCTCCAATCATAGGCATTAACAGACCATAAAATAGTTTTTAACTTATTTTTTGAAGCACTAATAAGTGTAAATAAGTTAAAGGTCCCCCACGGAGGTCTATAGTATTTTAATTCAATGCCTTCATTTTCTAATATTATTTTTGCCTCTTTTATTTCTTTTAATGTTTTCACAGGCCCCATTAACCAAGCACTTTTGTGATTTAAGGTGTGGAGTCCAATTTCATGTTCTTCAGCTTTCATTCTATGTATTATATCTTTATTTTTCTCCACTTTTCTTGCAACCACAAAGAAAGTAGCTTTTACATTATGCTCTTTTAAAATATCTAATACTTCATTGGTGTATCTTTCATCAGGTCCATCATCAAAAGTTAATGCAATCAACTTTTCTGGGGCATCCAATTTATGTTTTATACTTTTTGATATATTCCTCACATAAAAATTAGGTGCAACGGTGTAACCCATGATAATAATTCCTAAGAAAAGTATTCCATACACCCACCATTCCATCTTCATCACCAAATTTCTATATTCTCATTTTTAACTAAATAAAATATCCTTAATATTTTCTAAGAATGGGTTAATATCAATCTCATTTTTTATTAGGGCTAAACGTTCTTTATACCTTTCAATATAGCCTTCGTCATCTAATAACTCTTTTACTTTATTTTTCAACTCAAGTTCATTATTAACTATTATGCCTATGTTATTTTCTCTTATGAACTTACAATTTTCTTTTTCTTGACCTAAATCCGGCTTTAAAATTACAAATGGCACCTTAGAGATAATAGATTCAAATAAAGTTATTCCCCCTGGTTTACCAACTAGAAAATCACTTCCCTTAATGATTTCATCAATCTTATTTGTGAAACCGACAATAGTAATATTGTCTAAACTAAGATTTTCTAATTTCTTGTATAATTTTTCATTTTTCCCAGTGCTAATAATAAAATGAGCCTTTTCTAAATTATTTAACCATAAATAGAAGTCTTCATTTTTAGGTAACAAACCAAAACCTCCACCTAAAATTGTGACAACCTTCTTATGGATTGGTATATTATTTATTATTTCTAGCTGACATATTTCATCTTTTTTATAAAAACTTTCCCTAATTGGTATCCCTGTAACAGCGATCTTGCTTTCCTCTACTCCTTTTTTAATTAACATTGTCTTTATACTATTTGTAGCAACACAGTATAAATCTGTATGTGGATAAATCCATTCATTCGTTGCCACAATATCTGTTATAAATGTTATTAAGGGAATTTTTATATTGTTTTTTTCTTTATAGTTAGAAACATATCCAGAACAAACAGGGAATGTTGATATTATTACTTTAGGTTTTAACCTATCTAATTCATTTTTAGTTCTTTTTTCTATTATGAAAGAAGCTGTATCAAATTTTTTTATTTTTGGAAACATTTCTTTACAATAATAATAATTGTTGTAAAGCCAGCTCCCTCTTTTAACTAATAGTTCATAGCTTTTATATATTTTTTTATAACTTTTGGGTTTGGTCATTTTATAAAAGTCTTGAACCCTAATATTTACATCTATAAAATTAGACTTTATCATTTCCATTATTGCTTTTGAAACAGACAGATGTCCATTCCCAAATTGAGCTGTTAGAATTAAAACATCTATTTTATCCTCCATATTTAATTCTCCGCTCTGCTATTTCTTCGTACTCATTCATCAAATTTACTGCTAAATCCACTGTACTATCTAATGAATGGGTTTTTGTAATTTCTAATATGTTTTGCTTCATTTTTTGAAGCATCACAGGGTTCTCAATTAATTCAGTTATGATCTGACTTAACTCTTTTACTTCAGATTTTTTCGCAACCCCTGCATTAACCAAAACATCTGTATTTTCTTTTTCTTGACCAGGGATATAGTAAGGTATTATCATAGGTATATTTTTTATTAAGGATTCAGAGACTGTTAATCCACCAGGTTTTGAAATAATAACATCTGATATATCCATATATTCAGGCACATTACTTGTGAATCCTATAATCTCAATAATTTTATTGCCTAATCCTGATCCATATTTATTCTCTAGGGATTTTTTAAGGGTCTCATTATTCCCACAAATTACTATCATTCTTAAAGGGTAATCTACTTTTAACAGATTTTTTAATGATTTTTTTATTGCATTTACACCCATACTTCCACCCATTAGTAGAATTGTAAACTCTGATTTACTCTCATTTTTTTCTTTTTTGGTATGAAACTCTCTTCTTACAGGTATGCCATAGGCATAGACTCTATTCCCATCTACACCCTTTTTTATTAAGCTATCTTTTGTATAAATACTTCCAGCTATATAAGCATCAACATTTTTATTCACATAACTTTTATGGGCTTGATAATCTGTTACAACAGAAATAAATGGTACTTCAATCCCTTTTTCATCTTTGATATTTGATATAACATTGACGAACATTGGATGGGTACATATAATTAGTCTTGGTTTGTGTTCTAAAATTATATTGTATATTTTTTCTTCTAAAGTTCTAATGCATAATTTGGTTAATCTATTGTTTAATACTTGATAATTGCTGATTTTATAAAGGGTTCCATACATTTTGGGTAGTTTTGTTGCCAACACTTTATAACCATCAGATATTATTGTATCAAGAGATTTGCTAATTTCTTTAGTCGGTTCAATTGTTAATACCTCGTAGGCTTGAGCTTCTAATTCTTTCTTCAGTGAATTCGCAGCTGAATTATGACCATGCCCTGCAGAAACTGTAAAAATCAAAACTTTTTTCATTTTAGTCCCCCTAACTTATGATCCTAATATAATGTATTACTTATTCATTGCTTGCATATTGCTGATTGTATATCTCAATAATATTGTTGTCTAAGACATATTTAGATTCCGTTACCAAAGTGATGGCTCTCTTAGAGTATTTCTCCAATCCTTCAAGTGATACAATTTCTTTTGTATCTAAGTCCCTTGCAATAGAATTCTCAAATATGCCATCCCTTGACATTTCAAATATTACATTATCTTTGATAAAGGATCCTTCTAACATATAGGTGATTGATGCTACAAACCCTTCCTTTGCATTTACTAAGTCCCTACCGAATATAAAAGGATGTTTTATTTCTAACCCCATTATATTAGCCACTGTAGGAAATAAATCAACTTGACCGCCAACTGTACTAATTGTTTTAGTTTTGTCCATTCCTGGTATATGGATAATCAATGGCACTCTTAACATTTCATCGTAGTTATAGTCATAACCTAAGAATTCACTCATTTGTTTATTAATCTGAACATCCTTACAATTTAAACCATGGTGATCTCCATAAATAACTATAATGGAATCATCATATAAATCTTTTTCTTTTAAGTCGTTAATAAATTCTTCAATTGCTTCATCTACATATCTTACTGATTGAAGATAATTCCCAAAAATAGTACCTATATCTTCTTCTTTCAATTCTAATGTGGCTAAGCCTTCAGGCAGTACAAATGGATGATGTGAAGACAAAGCTACAATTAAAGAATAAAAAGGGTTATCTATATTCTGTAGGTATTCAGCCGTTTGTCTAAACAACTCTTTATCCGATAACCCCAGTGAAATCTTATCTGTCATTTCTAATTCATCTTGACTTATAAATGTATCTATTCCTTGATAGGGATACGCTCTATCTCTATTCCAAAAATTACCTCTAAATCCATGAAATGCAAATGTACTATACCCTTCACGTTTTAATAACCAAGGCAATCCCTCGAAGTAATTGTCTTCATATAATCTGTATGCTTCTCCTTGAATCACAGGATATATACTGTTATTT
The DNA here is from genome assembly GCF_004342165.1 of Natranaerovirga pectinivora. NCBI lineage: Bacteria > Bacillati > Bacillota > Clostridia > Lachnospirales > Natranaerovirgaceae > Natranaerovirga > Natranaerovirga pectinivora. Next base: position 167,846 of record NZ_SMAL01000005.1, read on the forward strand.
ATAGTAAATTCAGCATCAGATGTATTACCTCTTCCAATGTTTTGAAAAAAATGATCAAAATAGATAGTGTCATTATTTAATAATTCATTTATTGTAGGCGTTATTATTTGTTCATTATACTCTCTATTAATAACAAAGTTTTGAATTGATTCTAATTGAATGATTATCAAATTCCTGTTTTTTCCTATCCCATAATAATTATCCTTTTTAATAGATTTAACATTTTCGCTTATAACAGCAACTATATCCTCCATAGGTTTTTCTTCCGTAACCACTCTATCATAAGTATTCATAATTAAATCTTTTACGTGATACGTGAAAAACTCTGTATGATTCACTTTCTTTATTGCATCTGCTTTTAATGGATTAATAGCAAATACCACTATCAATAATGTAAATACTGTAATCAACCCTGTATTTTTAACATTTAGATACTTCATAGGAGTACTATTGTTTTTTAGTTTAGACTTCTTAAAATATTTTATTACTATTGGTATGTCTAAAAATAAAATAATACTAATAGGTGGCATAGCAAATTTTACACTTTCATCCACTACAAACAAACTATTAATTTGCCATATTTGATTAATAGATGTCAGTTGATTGAAGTAACTAAAATACACTGTATTAGCAAACATCAACATAGTAATAACTATATAAATTAAAGTAAAAATAGAACCACTATATTTGGCATTGCTTGTAAAACAACAATAAAAAATAAACATTAAATAAATCAGTGTAATCCCACCAACAAAACCATTTATTGGGGATAAATCTATTAATGTATAATATAGTACAATTTTAAATGAAAAAAGTACAATTAACCAATAATGGTCAGCTATTAAATCTTTTATATTCTTCATATTGCACCTCTATGATTACATTTTTTAGGTCAGGCATTTAACCTGACCTAATCTTCTTTATGCTTACTAACTTCATAATTACTATTCTTAAGGTATTTTTTAAAACTTATGCTTCTTTTGAAACTTCTATAAGTGATTTTGCTAAACCTGCTAAGCCTTGAATTTCAGAAGGTATTATAATCTTAGTTGCTTTACCATCTGCTGCTTTAGCAAATGCCTCTAAACTCTTAAGGGAGATAACTTCATTAGAAGGTGCTGCTTCTTTAAGTCGTTTTAAACCTTCTGCTGTTGCAGTTTGAACTTTAAGAATTGCTTCTGCTTCCCCTTCTGCTTCTCTAATTTGTGCTTCTTTTTTTGCTTCAGCTCTTAAGATTGCCGATTGCTTTTCAGCTTCTGCATCTAGAATCACAGACTCTTTTCTACCTTCAGCTACTAAAATGGCAGATCTTTTTTCCCCTTCTGCTCGAAGAATAGCCTCTCTTCTTTCTCTTTCTGCTTTCATCTGTCTTTCCATGGAATCTTGAATAGCAGTAGGCGGTATAATATTCTTAAGCTCTACGCGGTTAATTTTGATTCCCCAAGGATCTGTAGCTTCATCTAAAATACTTCTCATTTTTACATTTATGGTATCTCTTGAAGTTAATGTTTCATCTAACTCAAGATCCCCTATTATATTTCTAAGAGTAGTTGCTGTAAGATTCTCTATAGCCATTAGTGGGTTCTCAACCCCATAGGCAAATGCTTTAGGATCTGTAATTTGAAAATAGATAACATTGTCTATTCTCATTGTTACATTATCTTTTGTAATAACAGGTTGTGGCGGAAAGTCTACCACTTGCTCTTTTAAATTAACTCTTCTAGAAATTCTATCTATTAGTGGTATCTTAATATGTATACCAACACTCCATGTATCTTGGTACGCACCTAATCTTTCAAGAACATATGCATGTGCCTGTGGAACAACCTTAATGCTTGATACAATAACAATTAAAGCAATAATAGCAACTATAATAATGGCTTCTGTCATAATAAAAACCTCCTACTAATAATTTTTTTATTTTATACATTGTATTCTTTTAACTATTGTATTTTTTCTACAATTAATTTTACACCTATAACTTCTGCAACCTTTATAACTGAGTCTCTTTCAATTATTTCATTGGTTTTACCTCTAGCTGTCCAGGTATTCCCATCTACCTTAACAACACCAACACCTTTTAAATTATTAATTTCCTCAGTTACCACACCTTCTTTGCCAATAATGCTCTCATAGTTGGTTTTTGTTTTTCCAATTTTAAGAACTTTAATTGCCACAGGTCTTGTATAATATAACATTACAAAGGATATAACAAAAAACACTGTAACCTGTACTGCCATATGGATTCCAAACAATGATAAAACCCATGCTGCCAACGCACCGAATGCAAACCATATTGTTGCTAAACCTAATGTTAGTGCTTCAATAAGTAATGATAACACAAGTATTATTAACCATAACATATCAATCATAATAATATATCCTCCCTCCACATGCATACGATACATTATATAACTATTCTACAAAAAAGTTCCATGTTTTTCAACTGTTTCTTTAATATATCTAAATTCTTAATCTTTTTTTAATTTTTGGTTAATTATAACTTAATGTACTATATGCTTAATTTAACTTTACCATATTTTTAATAATCTATCCATTAGATTTGGTTATTTTTTTAACAAAATTATTATAACTCAGCTTATGCATCTTACTTCGTAGAGACACAATCTTTGTTGAAGCATGATTTTAAAATCCTTGCAAGCAAGTTTGAAAATCACACTTTCAAATAATACTTGTGATTACACCTGCCTTCATGCTAATATATTCTGAGGAGGGATATTATTATGTTGAAACTTAAAAAACTTTGGAGAATCATCAGTTTGTTTTTTTACATTGGTGTATTGGCATATGTTATTTATTACAATGTACCTATCAAAACGCTATTAGTCCTATATATATCTTTTTTTGTAATCACTAAAATTATCTTTATAGGTGATACAATAGGTTCCATTGGTATTTTCTCTCATATTGTTAATAGAAATGAAGAAAAAGCCAATAAGTATTATAAATTAGCATATAAACACAATACAACAAACTTTAATGTATTAGCGAGTATGAGTTTAATAATGTTAAAAGAAGGTCAAATTGAAGAAGCAAAAAAAATGTACGAAGAACTCTTAAGAAGACCAAGATTAAGAACATCCTATAAAAAAATATTTACTGCTAATTTAGGTATTTGTTATTGGAAATTAGGTGACTTGGAAAAAGCATTAGAATATTACCAATGTATTTTAGATACTGAAGAATTTTCTAATTTACTTCTATCAGACGATTACACTACTTTAGGGTATATTTGCCTTGAACTAGGAGATTTTAAAAATGCTGAATACTATACAGACATTGCCTTAAGGTTAGATGATGAAAATGTATCTGCTATTGATAATATGGGACAACTTTATTATAGAAAAGAAGACTTTTCTGAGGCAAAAAAATACTTTGAAAAAGCTTGTAAAATCAAACCAAACACTGTTGATAGTAACTACTGGTTAGGAAAAATATACAAAGAAGAAGAAAAAAATAGTCTTGCAAAAACCCATTTTAAGAATGCATTAGATGGCAATATAACAGCTCTTAATACGGTAACAAAAGAAGAAATTGAAAATGAACTTAGAATGATATAATTGTAAAAACACAAGAACCGCCCTATTGGAGGTTTTTGTGTTTTTATTTGTTTCTCTTTTGTCTCTCTACTTCATACATTAATAAACTTGCTGCTATAGAAGCATTTAAAGATTCTACATTGCCATGTAGTGGTATTTTAATTAACCCATCTGATAAATTTGTAATTGCATTTGTTAAACCTTTACTTTCATTTCCAATCAAAAAAGCAACCCCTGATTGACTATAATCCACTTCATAATGATAACAACTTCCTTGTAAATGGGCTGCATAAATCTTAACACCATAATCTTTTAATTCTTTGATAGTATCTTCAAGATGATCTGCTATAAAAAGAGGCATTCTCAATAAAGAACCCATAGTGGCTCTGACTACTTTAGGATTATAAAGGTCAACACATTGTTTTGATAAAATAACCCCTGTAAAACCTGCACCTTCAGCCGTTCTAATAATTGTTCCAACATTGCCAGGATCTTGTAAGTCTTCTAATACCATCACCGAAGGTTCTCTATTGGCTAAAAGATCCTTAAGACAATATTCTCTTTGTCTTACAATAGCTAATATACCTTGAGGTGTATTGGTATCTGCAATTTGATCAAAAACAGAGTCTTTTATTATGTCATACTCATAGTCCAGATGTTTATTCATTGTTTTATTAAAATAACTCTCAGAAAAATATACTTTAACCAGATCAGAAGGGGGTATTTCTCCTACCATCTTCTCCCCTTCTACTATATAAACTTTTTGATTGTTACGTTCTTTATTCTTTTTTATTAAAGCCATTAAATTTTTAATTTGCTGGTTTTTACCACTTGTAATCATAAAAACTCCTATTTTAATTAATTAAACTTATTTTCGTTAGGTCACTATTAGAACCTATAACCACTAAGATATCACCATCTTCTAAAACAATATCTGGTCCTGGGGTTATATTCACGTCATTGCCTTTTTTTATTGCCATAACATTAATGCCATATTTAGCTCGCATATTAATTTCTTTTAAACTTTTACCCATCCATTCCCTTAAGACAGAAACCTCCACAAGACTATAATCAGGAGATAACTCTATTAAATCCAAAAAGTTTTCTGACACCAAACTATTGGCTATTCTTATGCCCATTTCTCGCTCTGGAAAAATAACTCTATCCGCTCCAATTTTTTCTAATACCTTTTTATGAATTTCATTTTGTGCCTTAGCAAGTACATAAGGCACTCCTAACTCTTTAGCAAGAATTGTTGCCATTATACTAGATTGCATATCTTGAGATATAGCTATGATAGCCACATCAAAATTTCTAATCCCTAAAGCATTTAAAGCATCAACATCTGTTACATCTGCTTGAACAGCGTGGGTCACAATATCTGAAACTTCCTGAATAATATCATCATTCTTATCTATTACCAATACATCACAATCACTATTCACTAAAGCTTCAGCAATACTTCTACCGAATTTTCCCATTCCAAACACTACAAAATCTTTTTTATTTTTCATTTAGAATACCTCCCTCGTTCTAACCAACCATTACTCTTTCTTCTGGTTTTTTGACTTGTCCTTTATTTTTATTGCTTCTTAAAGAGAAAGCAAGGGCCATTGTTACAGGACCTAGTCTTCCTATAAACATGGTTATGGCTATAATAATTCTACCAAAATAAGTTAAAGTAGATGTAAACCCTAGACTTAATCCAACTGTGGCAAAGGCAGATGTGGACTCAAAGAATATATCCATAAAATCTCCTGTTTCTGATAAAGATAATAACATGGTCACACTAATAACAACACCTAAACTTATAACAATAACAGCTAATGCTCTACGTAAAACATCTCTTGGTATTGTTCTATTGAATACTTCTGTTCTTTCCTTACCCTTTATAACCGATAAGACTGATAGAACAATAACACCTATTGTTACTGTTTTTACACCACCAGCTGTACCTGCTGGTGATCCTCCAATGAACATTAAAATAATGGTCATAAATTTTGAAGCATCGTTCATTAAACTTAAATCAAATGTATTAAACCCAGCTGTTCTCGGTGTTACACCTTGGAACAAGGCAGCTAATATCTTATTAGGCAAACTCATTTGACCTAAGGTATTTGGATTATTAAATTCTACAAGGAAAAAGAAAACAAATCCTAACATAATTAAAAAAGAACTAATAACCAATACTAATTTTGTGTGGAGCGTAAGTTTTTGGAAAAACCTTTTAAAAGAATGGTTTTTTGCAACTTTTTCTTTTCCTACTCTTATAATATCCCACCAAACAGTAAATCCAAGGCCACCTAACACAATCAACAGTATGATAATAACATTAACCAATAAATCCCCTGCAAATGGTGTTAAACTATTCCCTCCAATAATATCAAATCCAGCATTACAGAAGGCTGAAACAGAATGAAATATGGACATAAAGATGCCTCTACTCAACCCATACATTGGTACAAATCTTATTGATAGCAATATTGCACCCATGCCTTCAATAATAAATGTTCCCAATAGTATTTTTCTAATTAATCTTACCATTCCTGAAAGGGTGTATTCATTTAAAGCCTCTTGAATGATTAATCGCTCTTTTAAAGTAATCTTTCTTCCTATAAGTATAAAAATTGCCGTGGTCATAGTCATAAAACCAAGTCCACCTATTTGAATCAAAACCAAAATAACAATTTGTCCAAACAATGTCCAATGGGCAAGAGTATTAACCACTACTAACCCCGTAACACAAACTGCCGATGTTGCTGTAAATATTGCATTAATAAAGCCAACACTATCTCCATCCCTACTTGCTATAGGAAGATTTAATAAAAATCCACCCAAAAAAATAACAAATAGAAAACCCAAAACCAAAATTTGGGCTGGTGATAGATCTATAGTAAACCGTTTTTTCTTTTTTATAATCAAAACCTGAACACCTCTTATATTTCCTAGATTAAAAAACACTGTAAAATATCTCCAGTATTTTGTTATGGGATATATTATATCATATTAATCTAAGATTACAATAATAGAATCCTATTTTATCAATCACCTCTATTATTCCCATTTTATAAAACTTTTTAACTTGACATGAATATCTATTTGGTCTAGTATTTAAATAGTTTTAATTTTGTTTAACAATTTACATAATATATGCGCAATGTCTTTATAAATAATAATAAGGGTGGGTTATATATGTTAAAAACAGAAAATTTGACAAAAGGCTTCTTAAATAAAAAAGCCTTGAAAAATGTCAGTATCGAAATTCCCCAAGGGGTCATTTGTGGTATTCTTGGACCAAATGGAAGTGGAAAAACAACTCTAATGAAAATAGCTGCTGGTCTCGTTAACCCAACATCAGGTTCTATCTTTTTTAAGAATATCAACATAGGATCAAAAACAAAGTCAAGAATCGCTTACATGCCTACAGAACAATTTCTTTATGGTTTTATGACGATTAAAACTGTAGGACAGTATTTTAATGACTTTTACGATGATTTTAATATGGAAAAGTACAAGAGATTGATTGAGTTTATGAAACTAGAGATGACAACTAAAGTAAGTAGTCTATCAACAGGAATGGGTGCAAAACTTAAAATAGCCGCCACCTTATCTAGAAATGCAGACCTATTTATGTTAGACGAACCCCTAAATGGTATTGATCTCGTCACAAGAGAAAAAATTATTCAAACTATAGTAGAAACAGCTAATGAAAACAATACCATCTTAATATCAAGTCATCTAGTAGATGAAATGGAGAAAATTCTTAGTAGTGTTCTTTATCTTAGAGATGGTGAAATCATTATTCAAGGTGATGCCAATGTCATACGATCTGAACATGGTAAGTCTATTGTAGATTTATATAAGGAGGTATTTGCCTAATGATTCAATTACTTAAATATGAAGCAATGAAAAAATGGAGACTCTTTTTAATTGCTATCACTGTTATATTCTTAGCAGAAGGGTTTATCCTCTTTCAATTAAAAGTAAAGAATAATTTGGCATTTGGTATTGGTTTGTTTTTGTTTATATCCTATATAGGCATCTTTGTCATTTTTATTGATAGCATTCAATCTTACTCAAGAGAGTTGAAAAACAAAACAGGTTATAGCCTCTTTTTAGTTCCTAGAAACGCCTACGAAATTCTTGGTGCAAAAATTCTTATAGCATTTATTGAAATTATACTTGCTTTTATATTGTTTATTATTGCCTTTGGTATTAACTATGACATTATTGCTACTGCTATAAATAGTAATATGGACTTTGTATATTTTATATTTACCCTTATTGAAGATCATATATCATTTAGAGTGATTTTCGCCAATACATTTGAATTGTTAATGTCTTGGTTTAACTTTATTATTATTGCTTATTTAGCCATTACCTTAAGCAGCACTTTGCTTTCTCAAAACAAATTTAAAGGGTTTATTTCCTTTATTTTATTTATTCTAATTAATATAGTCGTTCATTCATTCATATTGGATAACCTTTTCAAAATTATAAATGCTCTCACTAACTTAACAAGCATTAGTATGTCAATTGTTTCTAGTTTTATTATATTTATTGTTTCTCTGCTAATCTACTTCCTAACAGCTGCATTATTAGAAAAACATATTGATCTATAATGCATACAAAAAAACTGTCCCCTAATTAAACTGGACAGTTTTTTTATACATACTTATCTAATTCTCACTAAGGGGACTTGAATACACTTCTAGGTCCACTTCATTCATTACTTTTCCTGATACCAATCCTGAAACCATAGCACCACTTACATTCAAAGCTGTTCTTCCCATATCAATCAGTGGCTCTATAGCAATTAAAAGCCCTACTAAACCAACAGGTAATCCCATAGCTGATAAAACTGTTAATGCTGCAAATGTAGCGCCACCACCAACACCTGCGATTCCAAAGGAAGCCAAAGTTGTAATAACAATAAGTTGAATTAAAAATACAGGATTTAAAGGATTAATCCCTACTGTAGGTGCTATCATAACAGCTAACATGGCTGGATAAATACCTGCACAACCATTTTGCCCTATACTAAGACCTAATGATGCTGAAAGGTTGGCATGCCCTTCTGAAACCCCTAATTTATCTACTTGTGTTTCTACATTAAGTGGTAATGCACCAGCACTAGTTCTTGATGTAAATGCAAATGATAAAACAGGTGCAGATTTTTTTAGGAATGTAAAAGGATTTAATTTGAATAAAGCTAAAATGATTAAGTGAATCACAAGCATTACGATCATTGCTACATAATTGGCAACAACAAATGTAATTAATCTTGTAATTTCATTGAAATCACTTGTAGAAACCACTCTTGTCATTAATGCCAAAACACCATAAGGTGTTAATCTTAAGACCAATGTCACTAGTCGCATAATGACATCATGTAATGACTTCACCATTTTACTAATAAACTCTGCTGATTCAGGCTGCTTTCTTCTAAGTCCTAAAGTTGCAATAGCCAGTAATACTGCAAATAGTACCACTGATAATGTTGCATTGCTTCCTTGACCTGTCATAGCATAAAAAGGATTCAAAGGAATAATCTCAACAAATTGCTGTTGGAATGGTTTAGATTGAAAATCAACCAACCTATTCTCTAATCTCTCTGTAGCAAGAATTTCACTTTCTCCTACATGTAACCCTTCAGATGATAAATTAAAGATGCTGGCTGTTCCAGCCCCTACAAAAGCTGAAATAGCCGTTGTAATTAATAATACCCCAATAATCCATCCTGCCATTTTACCAAGGTTTTTATTGTTTTGATTGATGATAGCACTGGTAATAGATACAAAAATTAGAGGAATAACAATCATTCTTAATAATCTTACATATCCTGTTCCAATCAGAGAAAACCAGGTGTTAGATTCCCTAACCACCTCAGAAGATGAACCATAAATCAATTGCAATATAGCGCCAAAAAGGATACCTATACCCAAACCAAGAAGTACTCTTTTAGTAAATGAAACATGTTTCTTCTGTAACACAAACAAACCACAAACGATCCCTACCATAACAATAATATTAATTAATACAGATAAAAACGTACTCATAGAGAATCCTCCTTCATTATATTTAAAATAATTTTTCTTCTATAACCTATTAATCATATATGTATACTATGTTTAATCTAATGTAATGGTACCAAATTTTTATAAATCTGTCAATTTTTTTGAGATTTTACATAACCTCCTTTACTGCTATGTATTATTTATATTTTTTTATTTTAAAAATTATAACCCTTAATTTTGATAATCAAAGTTTATACTTGCCTAATTCTAAGCATAAAAAAACTGCCCTATGAAAATTTCACGGACAGTTTTTATAATTAATCAACTTTTTCAAAATCATCTTTACCTACTCCACAAAGTGGACAAACCCAATCATCTGGAATATCTTCAAAAGCTGTTCCTGGAGCTACTCCACTATCTGGATCTCCTACTTCTGGATCATATTCATATCCGCATACAACACATACCCATTTTTGCATAGTAATTTTCCCCTTTCAACTTTGTATTATGTTCTTGATATTATACTTTTGGATGGATAAACTTATACTTATACAGTTGTATTTTCTTTTGTACAAATTGGATTATCTATCAAACAAAAGTGTTATTTATATAATAACAATAATTACCATTATTTGTATAGTCCTTTTTTTATAAAGTATATTTATCTAATATTTGACTAACTTGGAATTTTCTATCATCAATTACTTTAATCATATTTCTACCTTCTTCAATATCAAAGTCAACATACTTACCATCTTTGTAAGCAACCACTCTATTGCTTTTGCCTTCACATAAAAGATCAACAGCATAGGCGCCCATCATTGAAGCATGCATTCTGTCCACAGCTGATGGACTTCCGCCTCTTTGTAAATGTCCAAGTATTGTTGCTCGAGTTTCTATTCCAGTTTTTTCTTCAATCTCTCTTGCTAATTTTTCTGTGCCACCTACACCTTCAGCAACAATAATAAGGTGATGTTTTTTACCTTTTTTTCTATTGGCAATAATATTATTAATAATTTGTTTTGTAGATATCTTCCCTTTTTCAGGTAATAAAACATCTTCTGAACCATTACAAATACCACACCACAGTGCGATATATCCTGCATGTCTACCCATTACTTCTACAACACTACATCTTTCGTGAGACGTGGATGTGTCTCTGATTTTATCTATTGCTTCCATTGCCGTATTCACTGCTGTATCAAACCCAATAGTGTAATCAGTACAGTTAATATCCAAATCTATGGTTCCTGGAACCCCTATGGTATTAATCCCTAGTTCACTTAAGGCTGCTGCTCCTTTAAAAGAACCATCACCACCAATAATAACCAATCCATCAATGCCATATTTTCTACATATATTTGCCCCTTTTGTTTGACCCTCTATTGTGAAAAAATCTTGGCAACGGGCTGTATATAATATGGTTCCACCTCTTTGAATAATGTCTGAAACACTTCTTGCATTCATATCTATAATATCTTCATTGATCAAACCATTATAACCCTTTCGAATGCCCATTACTCTTTTTCCTTTAGCCAATCCCATTCTGACAACAGCTCTTATGGCTGCATTCATGCCAGGAGCATCGCCACCACTTGTTAAAACACCAATTGTATTAATTTCTTTCATTTTTCTTCACCATCTTTTTAAGAATTTTTAACGGATTCTTCTACTTGAACTTAAAGACTTTATCTATTGTTTTTTTGTTTACTTTTACATTTTCACTACCCATTAATTCATTAAGGGCAAGAATCAATCCATGACCTATGGCTGCTTTTTCTTTTATTTTCTTAACCGCTTTTTGGTCACTAAGATATATGTATACCTCATTAGTTCCTTCATATTGTTTCAAAATCACATCCAGATTATTCTTTAAACCTTGGTAGGCATTTAAGTCATCAAATTTCAACCACAATTCAGTAGGTATTTTCTCAAATTGAATGATTTTCTCACATACCAGTTTTGTTTCTTCATTCACACTAACTCTACCTTGCACATAAATTTTTTCATCTTCATTTAACCAATCTTTATAAGCTTCGTAATCCCTTGAAAAAATAATAACTTCCACTGTGCCAAACAAATCCTCTACTGTAACAAATGCCATAAGTTGATTGGTTCTTGTGGTTTTGATGACCTTATTGGTAATAATCCCACCAATAATCACTTTTTGTCCATCTATCAACTTAGGTTCTTCATTATCCTCTTCCTCGTTATTAATAAATTCAAGGCTGGTGGCTGAGATATTTCTTCGCCACTCTTTTTCATACTCTCCAAGGGGATGACCACTAATGTATATACCAAGGACTTCTTTTTCATAGGCAAGCAAAGCTTCTTGTGGGTATTCATCAACATTGGGAAGACTTTCTTCTAGTTTTTCTAAACCTTTTTCTTCACCAAGATCAAATAAGTTCATTTGACCTTCTATGGTTCTTTTTCTACCTTGAACCACACTATCTAGTATGGTTTTATAAGCAATCATAAACTGTTTTCTATTGCCACCAAGGGAATCAAAGGCCCCTGCTTTTATAAGACTTTCTATGGTTCTCTTATTAAGGTCTTTATTGCTTAATCTTTCAATAAAATTGGTGATACTGGTATATAAGCCACCTTCTTCTCTTTCTTGGACTAACCCTTGTATGGCTGTCTTACCAACATTTTTAATGGCTGCTAACCCATATCTTATGGCACTCCCTGAAACTGAAAAATGTCCATAGCCATCATTAATATCCGGTGGTAATAACTGGATATTCATTTGCTTACAGTTTGCAATATACTCAGATACCTTGGTTGAGTTATCCATAACTGAAGTCATTAAAGCTGCCATAAATTCAAGAGGATAATAGTATTTTAACCACGCTGTTTGATAAGCTACTATGGCATAAGCTGCTGCATGGGATTTATTAAAAGCGTATTTGGCAAAATCCGTCATTTCATCAAAAATCATATTAGCCACTTCTTCACTAATACCATTGTTGACACAGCCTTTTACCCCTTCTTTTTCATTCCCATATATAAAATTCTTTCTTTCTTCTTCCATTACATCGGTTTTTTTCTTTGACATAGCACGTCGTACCAAGTCACTTCTACCAAGGGTATATCCTGCTAAATCCCTTACAATTTGCATAACTTGCTCTTGATAAACGATACAACCATAAGTAGGTTTTAGTATAGGTTCTAACTCTTTACATAAGTATGTGATTGAATCTTTATTATTCTTGCCCTTTAAATACTTAGGAATAAAATCCATTGGTCCTGGACGATACAAAGAAATTCCTGCTATGATATCTTCTAAGTTCCTAGGCTTTAACTCTTTCATAAAGCTTTTCATGCCAGCACTTTCTAATTGAAAAACACCTTCTGTTTTTGCTGCACCTATAAGATCATATACCCCTTCATCACTTTCATGAATTGTATCTATATCTATTTCAATACCCCTTGTATGGTACACTTGCTTCACTGCATTTTGAATAACCGTTAAAGTTCTAAGACCTAAAAAGTCCATTTTCAAAAGACCAAGTTCCTCTAATGTTGTCATAGTGAACTGAGTTGTAATGGCATCATCTGAGTTTGACCTTGATAAAGGGACATACTCTACAACCTCTTTTTGACTAATAACAACCCCTGCTGCATGAACAGATGAATGTCTTGGTATGCCCTCTAACCTTTTAGACATATCAATAAGATACTTCACTTCTTCATCGGCTTTATACAAATCTGCCAATTCTTTGCTAATCTCTAATGCTCTATCTATGGTAATGCCTAATTCTGTTGGTATAATTTTTGCAATTCTATCCACTGCTGCATAAGGCATATTAAGGGCTCTACCAACATCTCTAATAACAGCTCTAGCTGACATTGTTCCAAATGTTATGATTTGAACAACTCTATCATCCCCATACTTGCCTACAACATAATCAATGACTTCTTGTCTTCTTTCATAACAAAAGTCAATATCAATATCTGGCATACTAATTCTCTCAGGATTAAGAAATCTTTCAAAAAGCAATTGGTATCTAATGGGATCAATATTAGTAATTTGTAATGTATAAGACACCAAACTACCTGCTGCAGACCCTCTACCTGGTCCTACAATAATATCATTGTCTTTGGCATATTTTATAAAATCCCATACAATTAGGAAGTAATCCACATAGCCCATTTGCTCTATAATGGATAACTCAAAGTCTAATCTTTCCTTTAACTCTTCTGTTATTTCCTTGTATTTATTGTTCAAACCTTCATAACAAATCTTTCTTAAATAACCACTTGCTGTATACCCCTCCGGTACATCATATTTTGGAAGTTTTGTCACTCCAAATTCAAATTCTACCTGGCATCTCTGTGCAATTTCGTATGTATTTTCTAATGCTTTCTTTGCATATGGAAATATCTTATACATTTCTTCTGGGGATTTACAATAAAATTGTCCACCACTGTAACGCATTCTATCTTCGTCATCCACTTTTTTATTGGTTTGTATACACAAAAGAATATCGTGGGCTTCCACATCTTCTTTATAGGTATAGTGAATGTCATTGGTGGCTACAAGGGGAATGCCTGTGTCTTCACTTAATCGAATCAATTGTTGATTCACTGTTTTTTGCTCTTTGTACCCATGGTCTTGTAATTCTAAAAAGAAATTATTCTTCCCTAGAATTTCTTGATAAGTTAATGCTGCTTCCTTAGCTAAATCATAGGAATAATTCAGCATCTTATTAGACACTTCTCCACCAAGACAAGCACTTAAGCCAATTAAACCTTCACTATTCTCTCTTAGAATATCGTAATCTATTCTAGGACGATAATAAAACCCATCAATAAACCCTCTTGAAACCAATTTCATTAAGTTCTCATAACCTTTTTGATTCTCAGCTAATAAAACCAAGTGATAATTCTTATCATCCACCTTTGGTTCTTTATCAAAGCGGGTTCTAGGTGCCACATAGACTTCACAGCCAATAATCGGCTTAATTCCTTGTTTTTTAGCTTCTTTATAAAAATCTATTACACCAAACATAACGCCATGGTCTGTAATAGCTATACTGTCCATACCTTGTTCTTTAACAACACTTAATAATTCTTTAATTTTACTTGACCCATCTAACAAACTGTACTCTGTATGTACATGGAGATGGGTAAACTTTAGTTGTTCCATATGACCCCAACCTTTTCTTTTCTGACAAATGACTACATAGATAGTTTTATTTTATCATAAGGATTGTTTCTTTACTAGTAGGTGGATTGACTAGAATCCATAGCATTTTCTAGGAAATAAAAAATAATTCATCTTAGTCCCCTAAAATGAATTATTTATGTTTTTTAATATTCTACTCTGTAGTGATTATGATTGTCACAGATTTCATTTATTTTATGCTGTATGATGGCATCTGATATGATGCTTAGTCTAAAAATAGAAAGTATAAGAAGCAATACTGAATCATCGTTAGCATACATATTGGCTTTAACTTGGGCATTGTAGACTCTTTTACCCATTTTATAATACCAATAGTAGAAATAAAGTCCACAAGTTAAAAATCCAAGTAAAATTTCTAAACCTGCACTACTTTCACTTTCCCCATTATAACGAATTAAATCATCAGCCATTCCATAGATCCAGAATATATTATATATTCCACAAGTCAAAAATGTTAAAAGAATTGACACACCAATACTTCTTTTTTGCATATAAATGTCCCCCTAAAATGTACTTAGATTGATTTTACCATAAAATGTTATATTTTACACATAACATTTCCAAGTTATTATTCTGCTAAGTGAAATTAAACCTTTTTATAAAGTATAATGAGCATTTCTTCCTTTTCCTTGTATTCTTATAACCTTTTTATTCTGTCATAGTATTCAGGATTTTCCTTGCTCTTCTATCTAATAAATAAAATTCATACTCTCTGTTCTAACGACAACACGACCGTCCCTCTGTGTCTCTCATAAATTGATTCATTCTATTTTTAATAATTTTATTGAACCATCTTTCATGGTCATTATAATTCTATCTTCATAAGTAAAAATGTCTTCCACTTGATCTGTAATGGCTAGATTTATATTTCCTTCATCATCAAATATCTTCAACCCATAATCTTTTCCTTCTGCCAATTTGCAAACCAATTTATTGTTTACTACTTTGATTCTTTCAATGGACTCCTTTAGAACAAGTGTGTCTTCACCACATTCCTCCACCTTGTAAAGATAAAATTGTTTTTCTTCATCTTCCACCAAATAAAAGGGGTTATGATTAATTATATCAAACCATTCTATAGTTGTTGGCAACTCTATATCTATTATTTTTTGTTCATTCGTTCCATCTAAGTTTGCTACATACAAATCCTCATCGAAATCTTTTATATAATAAATCTTGCCCTCAATAATTTTGAACCAATTTACACTTGAATCTACTACTCTAGCTATTTCATTCGTAATTAGATTTATGTTATATATTTTATTTAAGTCTCCATTTTCTAATGGATAAGAAGATGCCATTATATAAACATTCTCTTCAATTACCGTAGTCATATTATTACCATTGAAACCACTTGTTTGTTCATCAATTTCTATATGCCATCCATAGATTAGGTTTGAATCTCCAAGTCTTCTACTCTCTTGATTCTTATCTGATGGTAAAAATTCAAGATTATTACCATCAGGCGGGACGGATTGATTAATAATTAAGGTACCATTAGAAACCTTTTTAAGATCAAGGTATCCCCTGTACTCTACAGTAGCTCTTCCATCATCATTTACTTTGCAGTATACATCATATCCCATTACAGCACCGCCATAATGATAAGAAAACCAAAGTTCATTGTCTCTTATATCGAAGGACACACGATTATTAAATCCATATGAATCATTCAAATCATAGGAATATACCAATTCTTTTTCTAAGATATTATTTTTAGGTACCCTATAGATTTCATTTGTAGCTTCTACTGTTTCTACAAAATAATAATACCCCTCAAAAAGCATAATACCATTTTCACTAACATCTCTTGAAAGATTTAAAGTTTCTAACTGTGGATTTTTAGAATTGATCATAAGTCCTTCTGCATTATCCCACTTATAATCCCAATTAAATTCATCATGTGCAATCTTCCATGTTAACGGAAAATACGTTACATCTCTAAAAACTAAAAATGGATATTCTTCCTTAGCATTATTTATTGATTTTCCGTTTATTTTAATCTTGAATTCAGGTATAGTTGCATTATAAGCATCTTGGTTTTTCAACTGTGTTTTATATGACACATAAGAAGATGTGACTTTACTTTCATAGATTTCAAAACCTTCGTTTTGAGACCATTTAGTTTCAAGCCCTAAAAGCCTACAATCATACCACGTCATTGGAAAATATGTAATATTTTTGTATACTAGCAGTGGATATTCTCGATACTCATTTTCAACCACATTTCCATTTAATGTAACTGTGAACTTTGGCAACTGAACCTTCACATTTTTTTCTGCTGCAATACTTTGTGTAGGTATTAAATTTAATGATAGAATAAATAATAATACCAATACATATAACTTTTTACCCATATATAATCTCCCCTATATTTCTGATATTTTTAATATCCTTTTAAACTTATCACTATATTTCATTTTTGTAAATATTTTTCTGTATTAAGTGACAGTTACTTGAGAGTTTTCTTATTATCTGACCTATATCCAATCCTAACTTCAATTGTTGCATATACATAGATAAATTATTTTACAAAATCATTCCACCAACAAAAATAGCAATAATATAAAGAAATACAGAAATTATATAAAACTTATACAACCAATAATAATGGCTTATAATCCCATAATTTTTAGTAATTGCATTTCTCTATAGCCTATGGCTTTCATTAAACCAAATTCACCTAACAATTGAGCAGGTGATTTTCTTGCAGTTTTTTCCATTTATTTATTTGTACAAAAAATCTCTCTTTATACAAAGAGAGATTTTTTTATCCATACCATCTATTCAATTGACTTACCAATATCACTTCTATAATATTTATTATCAAAGCTTACATTTTCAACTGCTTTATAAGCATTTTTTCTTGCTGTTTTTAGGTCTTCCCCTTTTGCTACTACGCCTAATACTCTTCCACCGTTTGTTACTATTTTTCCGTCTTTATTGGCTGTTCCTGCGTGGAAGCAGTGGTAGTTTTCTTGAGTGTCAAACCAATCTAATCCTTTGATTTCAAAGCCTTTGTCGTAGTTTAGTGGGTAACCATCTGATGCTAGTACCACACATACGGCTGCGTCATCTGTGAATTTTAATTCTATTTCATTTAGTCTACCTTCTATACATGCTTCTACCACATCTACTAAGTCATTTTCCATTCTTGGAAGAACTACTTGTGCTTCTGGATCACCGAATCTTGCATTGTATTCTAATACTTTTGGTCCTTCTGGTGTTAGCATTAGGCCAACGAATAGAATACCCGTAAAAGGTCTGCCTTCACTTTTCATTGCATCGATACTTGCTTGATAAATATGTTTCTCACAAAATTCATGAACTTTATCTGTGTAAAATGGACTTGGTGAGAATGTGCCCATTCCTCCAGTGTTTAAGCCTTCATCATTGTCTTTTGCTCTTTTATGATCTTGTGCACTTGTCATTGGAATGATATGGTCCCCATCACAAAAAGCCAGTACAGACACTTCTCTTCCTGTCATAAATTCTTCTATAACAAGCTTGTCTCCAGCGTCTCCAAACTTTTTATCTACCATAATGGTATTGATACCTTCTAAGGCTTCTTCATAACTTTCACAAATCAATACCCCTTTACCTAATGCCAAACCATCTGCTTTTAATACCACTGGATAGGTACTAGACTTTAAGTATTCTATGGCCTCATCTGCATCTGTGAACACTTCATAGCCTGCTGTTGGAATATTGTATTTTTTCATTAAGTCTTTTGAAAAGGCTTTTGATCCTTCAATGATTGCCGCTTCTTTTGTTGGGCCAAATACTTTTAACCCTTCTTTTTCGAAAACATTTACAACGCCTAACATTAAAGGATCGTCCATCCCAATAATGGTTAGGTCTATGCTGTTTTCTTTTGCAAAGGCTACCAATCCTTCAATGTCCGTTGCTTTTATATCAACGCATTCTGCTAATGATTGTATGCCTGCATTACCTGGCGCACAGAAGATTTGATCTACTCTAGTACTTTGAGATAACTTCCATACTATTGTATGCTCTCTTCCACCACTACCAACGACTAATACTTTCATTTAGCTTCCTCCTTTGTATTACCTTTAGTAATCACTCTATTACCTTCTATGATAATCTCATTGTTTGCGATCATTTGTATGGCTTGGGGCATTATTTCCCATTCTGCTTCTTCCATTACTCTTTTTTGTAATGTGCTCGGTGTGTCTTCTTGTAATACTTTTACCACCTTTTGCATGATGATAGGTCCTGTATCTGTCCCCTCATCTACAAAATGCACCGTTGCACCTGTGTACTGAACACCACGTTCAAGAGCTGCTTCATGTACTTTTAATCCGTAAAATCCTTTTCCGCTAAATGCAGGAATTAAAGATGGGTGTACATTGATGATACGGTTTTCAAAAGTTTGTATAACCTCTTTATCTAGAACAACTAAAAAGCCTGCAAGTACTACTAAATCAATACTTGCATCTTTTAAAGTCTTTATTAATTCTTGATTAAATGCTTCTTTGTTTTCAAAGGTTTTAGGGGCTAGGCACTTTGTAGGAATATTGTACTTACTGGCTCTCTCTAATGCATAAGCATCTTCTTTATTGCTAATAACCAATCCTATTTCTACATTTTTTAATTGTCCATTCTCTACTCGATCTATTATGGCTTGTAGATTTGTTCCACCACCAGAAACAAGTACACCAATTCTTAACATATTGTAACTCCCGCTTCGCCTTTTTTGATTTCTCCAATAATATAAGCCTCTTCATTTAATTCATTTTTAAGTATTTCTTTTGCCTTTTGGGCTTCTTCTTTTGTCATTACAATAGCCATTCCAATACCCATATTGAAAGTATTGTACATTGCTTTTTCTTCAATTTGTCCTTTTTCCATAAGAAGCTTAAAGATCGCTGGTACTTCATAACTGTTTTTATTGATAACCGCTTCAAAGCCTTCATTTAACATTCTTGGAATGTTTTCATAGAAACCACCACCTGTGATATGGCTAATAGCTTTTAATTTTAACCCTGTGTCTTTTAAAGCTTTTATGGCTTTTACATAGATTTTTGTAGGTTTTAATAATTCTTCACCTAAAGTACAGCCTAATTCTTTATATTCAGTGTTTAAATTTTCTTTAGTCATTTCAAATACTTTTCTTACTAATGAGTAGCCATTACTATGAATGCCTGAAGATGTAATACCAAGAAGCACATCTCCTTCTTCTACATCTTTTCCATTAATAAGGTCTTTTTTATCCACTATACCTACTGAGAATCCTGCTAAGTCATATTCTTTTTCATCGTAAAACCCTGGCATTTCAGCCGTTTCTCCACCTACTAAGGCAGCGCCTGCTTCTTTACATCCTTCTGCAATACCTTTTACAATGGTTGCAATGGCTTCTGGATGGTTTTTGCCACAAGCGATATAATCTAAAAAGAATAATGGTTCAGCACCACAACAAGCAATATCATTAACACACATAGCAACACAATCTATACCAATTGTATCATGTTTTTCTAATATAAATGCTAATTTTAACTTTGTTCCAACACCGTCTGTTCCTGATACTAAAATAGGATGTTCGAATTTATGGTTGGCTAAAGAGAATAACCCTGAGAACCCTCCTATATCTGTTAATACTTCTGGTCTCATTGTTCCTTTGATATGCTCTTTCATAAGGCTAACTGCCTTATAACCTGCTTCTATATCTACACCTGCTTTTTTATAATCCATAATCTAAATCCTCCTTATTTTACAGGATAATCTCCACTAAAACATGCTGTACAGAAATTAAAATTACCCTTTACTGATTCTAATAATCCGTCTTCACTAATATATCCTAAACTGTCTGCGCCTATCATATCTCCAATTTCTTGGATGCTCATATAGTTGGCAACAAGATGCTTTCTTTCTGCTGTGTCTACACCATAGTAACAAGAGTATTTTACCGGTGGTGATGAAATTCTTACATGAACTTCTAATGCCCCTGCGTCTTTTAACAATTGTACGATTCTACGGCTTGTTGTTCCTCTAACGATAGAGTCATCAATCATTACAACCCTTTTACCTTCTATCTGACTTCTAATAGGATTAAGTTTCATATTAACACCTAATTCTCTTAACTCTTGAGAAGGTTGTATGAAAGTTCTTCCTGTATATCTATTTTTCATAAAGCCACCAACAATTGGAATGCCTGCTTCTACTGAGTATCCTTGTGCTGCAGCAAGTCCAGAGTCTGGTACTCCTACCACAACATCTGCTTCAATTGGGTGTTCTTGAGCTAAAATTCTTCCTGCTTTAAATCTTGCTTCGTATACTTCTAAACCTTCCATAACACTATCTGGTCTTGCGAAGTACACAAATTCAAAAGCACATAGTGCTGATTTTTTCTCTGTGTTGGTTTGAATAGAACGTAACCCATTATGGTCAATAACTACAATTTCTCCTGGTTCTACGTCTCTGACAAATGATATGCCTAATCCATCAAATGCAGCTGATTCAGAAGATACAAAGAAGGAATCTTCTTTTTTACCAATACATAATGGACGAATACCTAATGGATCTCTTGCTGCGATTAATTTATGTGGTGTTAATACCAATAGGGAATATGCCCCTTTTATAATTTTCATTACTTCTTTTAGTGCGTCCTCAATGGCATTTACTTTTATTCTTTCTTTTGATAATAATGCTGCAATCACTTCTGAATCTGTAGTGGTTTGGAATATTGTGCCTTGTGCCTCTAATTCTTCTCTTAGTTTTTCTGCATTGGTTAAGTTACCATTATGTGCAATTGCCATATGGCCTTTTGTGTACTTTACTACTAATGGTTGGGCATTTTCTCTTAAACTGTCTCCACAAGTTGAATATCTAACATGTCCAATGGCTGAATGACCTTTTAAAGAGTCAAGAACCACATCGTCAAATACTTCTGATACCATTCCCATTTCTTTTCTATAAAGAATTGTCCCTTGGTTGTTTACTGCAATACCGGCACTTTCTTGTCCTCTATGTTGAAGGGCAAATATTCCGTAATATGTCATTCTAGCCGTATCAAATTCATCGTTATTATATACACCAAAAACGCCGCACTCTTCTTTTAATTTGTCACTAAACATGGCCTTATCCTCCATAATTCTATCAAAACAGTTGTTGTGTTACATTATGCAAAAATTCTATTGTAAACTTCAAGGTAAGCTTCTTCCACATTACCCATATCTCTTCTAAATCTATCTTTATCTAATTTTTCTCCTGTTGTAGCATCCCAATAACGACAAGTATCTGGTGATATTTCATCTGCTAAAATCACTTGTCCATCTGGTGTACGTCCAAATTCTATTTTAAAGTCGATTAAATCTATATTAATATTTTTAAAATACCCTACTAACAATTCATTAATTTTTCTAGCCATTTTCTGTATTATTTCAATCTCTTCTTCTGTGGCTAATTCAGCAGCTAGTATATGATCCACATTTATAAATGGATCTCCTAATTCATCTTTTTTGTAACAGAATTCTAAAATAGGTCTTTTTAATATGGTACCTTCTTCTAATCCAAGTTTTTTTGCCAAACTTCCTGCTACTTTATTTCTTACAATAACTTCTAAAGGAATAATCTCTACCTTCTTAACTAGGGTTTCTCTTTCATTAATTTGTTTCACTAAGTGGGTTGGTATGGCATTTTCCTCTAAGTACATCATTACTTTGTTACTGACTTCGTTATTGACTTTGCCTTTATCGTGAATGGTTCCTTTTTTAATACCATTAAAGGCTGTTGCATCATCTTTATAGCTTACCATTACAATATCTTTATCATCTGTTGTATAGACTCTTTTTGCCTTACCTTCGTATAATAAATCTCTTTTTTCCATGGCACACCTCTTATCTTTCTTCTAGATACTTCTCATAACCAAGGTCTTCAAGTTTATCTGCTTTATCTAAAACCATTTTTTCCATAGTGTTTTTGTACTCTACTAATTTTTCACTGACTTCCTTATTATAAACACCAATAATTTGTGCTGCTAATAACCCCGCATTTAAACTGCCATTAATAGCAACTGTTGCCACTGGTACACCAGGAGGCATTTGTACAATTGAGTATAAAGAGTCTAACCCGCTCATTGTACTGCTTTTTACAGGGACACCTATAACAGGTAACGTTGTTAATGAGGCAACCATACCTGGTAAATGAGCTGCACCGCCTGCTCCTGCAATAATCACTTCTAGTCCTCTATCTTTGGCACTTTGTGAATACTCATAAAGTTTTTTTGGGGTACGATGTGCTGATACAATGGTTAATTCATATTCAACACCTAAATCATCTAGTACCTTTCCTGCATTTTGCATTACTGGCAGATCTGAATCACTACCCATAATTATGCCTACTTTTACACTCATTGGAAACTCCTTTCTAGTATAAACAATCCTATACAAACTTAATTTTTGCGTGAGCATTTCTTACTTTTTCTAATGCACCTTCAATGGTTGTATCACAAGCTGTAATATGTCCCATTTTTCTTCCTATACTAACACTTGTTTTTTCATATAAGTGGATTTTTACTTGCCCACCTGTTAGTGCTTCGTATAAGCCTTCTACTTCTACATCTTTATCTATATTGATCTGTCCGATTATATTCTTCATTACTGTTGGTTTTATTAATTCTGTATTTCCAAAAGGCAATCCTACAATTGCTCTTATATGCTGTTCGAATTGGGATGTATAACATCCCTCTATGGTATAATGTCCCGAGTTATGTGGTCTTGGTGCAATTTCATTTACCACTACATTACCGTCTTTTGTAATAAACATTTCTATACATAGCATACCACAACTAGACACTTGATGGGCTACATCATCTGCAACTTTTAATGCTTTTGCAGCCATACTTTCTTTAATTCTAGCTGGTACAATAGTTTCATCTAATATGCTGTTCACATGGATATTTTCTGCAATAGGAAATAGGATACTTTTTCTGTTTTGATCATTACATGCTAACACGGATATTTCCATTTCAAAAGGTATAAACTCCTCTAACATAAGAGGTACTTTTCCTTCTCCTAATGTCTTGTAGGCATTTTCTATATCCTCTGGTGATTTGATAACATAATTCCCTTTTCCATCATAACCACCTGTACAAGTTTTTAATACCACTGGAAAGGAAAAAGGTAATTTTTCTGGTTCTAAGTCATTTATTGAATTGATGGCTATAAAATTAGGTACTGGGATACCTGCTTCTTTTAACCATTTTTTTTGTATATATTTATTTTGTATAAGGGATAATGTATTAGATGTTGGGTAAACACTATGCCCCTTTTCTTCAAGACTTTTTAGTGCATCCACATTAATATGTTCAAACTCATAAGTAATTACATCTACTTTACTTGCTAATTCAAAGAAAGCATTTATATTATCAAATTCTGCTACGATATGTTCATCTGCTATACTATGAGCAGGACAATGATTGTTTGGATCCAATATCACTACATAGTAGCCTAGTCTTTTTGCATCTAGTATCATCATTTTACCAAGTTGTCCACCGCCGATAATACCTATTCTAGTCATTCTCATAGTAAATACTCCTTTTTTATTTATAACAAATTTATTCTTACACTTTCATTTAACTCAACTTTTGCCTGTTCTCGAGACATAAGTTTCGTTGAAAGTATGATTTTCAAATCCTTGCAAGCAAGTTTGAAAATCATACTTTCACAATCACAATGGCTTTATATTCAATTAGTGTTTCCTATATTCATTGTACTAATCTACAAATACAAAGTCAATACAAAATCCGAATATTATTATCATTTTACATTTATATGTTCGATTAATCCTTGGTATTCATTGGTTTAATATATATATTTTTATTACTAATATATATATTAAAATGGCTTATCTTAGTTGTTTTACCCTATTTCTCACCATACGCCGGATTAAATAAACAAAAAAAAGAAAGTTCGCCTTATGAGAGGAACTTTCCTTAATCTAAAAAAAGAAGAAATCCAAAAATGGTGGAGGATGGATTCCTTCGTAAATAACTTATTTTTAAAACACACTTGCATCTCTAAAACACAAGTGTGTTCTTATTATTCAATTAGACTCTAAATAACAAATCTGTATAACTTGGGAATGGCCAGTATTCTTCACTTGATAATTTTTCTAATTCATCACAAGGTATTCTTAACTCTTCCATAGCTACAAATACTTTATTTCTAAAAGCAATTGCTTGTTCTTCAATTTCTTCTAACTCTTTAGCTTTTACAACTTCACTTTCAAGTGCTTCTAACTTGTCATATGCTAACTCAAGTAAATTAGATAGTTTTTCTATTAATTTTTCTTGAACTTTAACAGTTACTGAACTTGTTGCAGCTTTAATTGTATTTATTGAATCAGCTAAGCTTGTTATATAATCGATAACAGATGGTAATATCTCTTTTTTAGCCATTTCAATCATTGTAAGGGCTTCTATATTAATGATTTTTGCATATTCTTCATACATAATTTCTTGTCTAGAAACAATTTCACCTTTTGTGAAAACACAATGTCTTTCAAACATTTCAATACTTTCTGGTTTTGCAAAATATTCTAAAGCATCTACAGTAGATTTAATATTTGGTAATCCACGTTTTTCTGCTTCTTCAACCCATGCATCTGAATACCCATCACCATTGAAAACAACTTTTTTATGGTCACTAATTAGTTTTTTAACTAATGCTGTTACTGCACCATTAAAATCATCTGCATTTTCTAATTCATCCGCTACTCTACTTAAAACATCAGCTACTATTGTATTTAATACAATATTTGGTCCAGCAATTGATCCAGATGATGGCACCATTCTAAATTCAAATTTATTACCTGTGAAGGCAAATGGTGAAGTTCTATTTCTATCTGTAACGTCTTTTGGAAGATTTGGCATTGTTGTTACACCAAGTTTTAACTCTTCTGCTTGTTTACTTGTTGCCAATCTATCTTCTTGGATTTGCTCTATAATATCCGTTAATTGCTCTCCTAAGAATATAGAAATAATAGCTGGTGGTGCTTCATTTGCTCCTAATCTATGATCATTACCTGCATTAGCTGCTGACAATCTAAGCAATGGTGCATACTCATCAACTGCAGCAATTACTGATGCTAAGAAAACAAGGAATTGAGCATTTTCATGTGGTGTTGTTCCTGGATCTAACAAGTTAATGCCGTCATCTGTTGATAAAGACCAGTTATTGTGTTTTCCTGAACCATTAACACCTGCAAATGGTTTTTCGTGTAATAAACATACTAAATCATGTCTGGTTGCAACTTTTTGTAATGTTTCCATTACCAATTGATTATGATCCGTTGCAATATTTGTTGTTGAGAAAATTGGTGCTAACTCATGTTGAGCTGGTGCAACTTCATTATGTTTTGTTTTTGCTGATACACCTAATTTCCATAATTCTATATCAATTTCTTTCATAAATTTAGCTATACGTTCTTTAATGCTTCCAAAGTAATGGTCTTCCATCTCTTGACCTTTTGGAGGTAATGCGCCGAATAAAGTTCTACCAGTGAAAATTAAATCTTTTCTTAATTGGTAGAATTTCTTATCTACTAAAAAGTATTCTTGTTCTGCTCCCACAGTTGTTAATACTCTTTTTGATGTTGTATTACCGAACAATTTCAAAATTCTCATTGCTTGATTATGGATTGCTTCCATAGAACGAAGTAATGGTGTTTTTTTATCTAAAGCTTCTCCAGTATATGAGCAGAAAGCCGTTGGAATACATAAAGTAACACCTGCTGTATCTTCTTTTAAGAACGCTGGCGACGTACAATCCCAAGCCGTATAACCTCTCGCTTCAAAAGTAGCTCTTAATCCACCATTAGGGAAAGAAGAAGCGTCTGGTTCACCTTTTATAAGCTCTTTACCAGAGAATTCCATAATTGCTTTTCCATCTGGAGATACAGATATGAACGCATCATGTTTCTCTCCTGTTTTACCTGTCATTGGTTGGAACCAATGAGTAAAATGAGTTGCGCCTAATTCGATAGCCCAATCTTTCATTGCATTTGCAACGACCTCAGCAACACTTGGTTCTAAAGCTTCACCTAATTCCATAGATTTTTTTAAGCTTTTATAAGTATTCTTTGGTAATCTTTCTTTCATTACTGCATCGTTAAAAACATGTGATCCAAAAATTTCATTTACTTTCATACTTATTTCCTCCTTTAATCTTATTCTATATCTTTTCAAGAAATAAAATTCCTTGTATATTTTTAATACCTAAACATAACAAAAGGAAGTGTCACTAAAATTTTATACATAATGTATTATTAGTAAAATCCGTTATATTATGTTCATCCAGAAAAAGTGTTCGGTAACCTTTCAGATTAGTAGAATTCACATCTCTCTTTATATACTAGAAATTAGTATATAAAAAAAGCGTACTCAAGAAAACCTTGAGAACGCCATTGTTCTACTCATCTAAGGACTTTGTCGTCCTTCTGTTACTACTAATATATCATAGGCCTTTATGATTTGCAACCTTTTTTTTATAATAAATCATATTTCAGAATTTCATACTACTAAATTTTTTTATTCTCATAAAAGTTTATGCACTTTTACTAATCCCAATTCTAATCATACATTAAAATGATTGCTTCTGCAATTTTAATCTTTTGAATACCTTTTTCCATACTTTGTTTTTGTATTCTTCGATGGGCTTCATCTTCTGTCAAACACATATGTTCAATAAGTAATTTTTTGGCTTTTGCAATTAGTTGTTGTTCCTTTTTAGAGTCTTTTAATGTCACTACTTCTTTTTCTAATTTTTTTATACTTCTATTTGTTTTAAGTAATATCTGTATAGTATTCAATAACATATTTTTATTGATTGGCTTTATAATTGGCACAAAAGAAGATTCTTGATTAAGTTGTGCATAATTTTGCACTTCAAATTCATTTAACATCACTAAAACCGGAGCTATTTTTTCATAAACGATTACTTCTGTAAGCTCTAAGCTACTTAAGCCTTTCATATAACCATCAAGAATACAGATGTCTGGGTATATCGAATGTACTTTCCTTAAGTAATCATATCCATCATCTACTTCTCCAGCGACAATAAAGCCATTGTTTGATAAAAAATTCGATAATTGTTTTAAATTTTTCTCTTTTCCTGCTCCAACCAATATCCTTATTGCCATTTCACCACCTACTAATATTTCGATATATACTTGTTAAGTTCCCACTCATGAACTATAGAACTATATTCGTTCCACTCAATGCTTTTTGCTTTAATAAATGTATCATAACATTGACCTAATGCTTCTTTTATAACTTCATCTTTAGATAGTGCAATTAATGCATCTTTTAAATTTACTGGCAAACGGTTTTCTTCTTCTAATATAGAAAAATTCTTAGTAGCCAATTCTTCATAACTCATTACTTTAGGGGGTACAATCTTATTTTTTATACCATCAAGTCCAGCTTTTAAAATACCCGCAATTGCCAAATATGGGTTTATAGAAGGATCTGGACTTCTTAGTTCTATTGATGCATTATTACCTCTAGCTGCAGGTATTCTAATTAATTGGCTACTATTGCTTGTAGAATAACCAATTAATGTGGGTGCCTCATGACCTGGAACCAAACGTTTATATGAGTTAATAGTAGGATTAGTCACGGCTGTTAATCCTTTTGCGTGTTTTAATAAACCGCCAATAAAATAATAAGCTTCTTTTGATAAACCTAGCGCATCTTCTTTGTTGCTGAATACATTTTCTCCATTAGAATTATACAGGGTTAAACTAGAATGCATGCCTGCACCATTTTCACCGAAGATTGGCTTTGGCATAAAGGTAGCATGAAGCCCATGTCTTTGAGCCACTACCTTTAAAACAAGTTTGAACGTAATAATATTGTCTGCTGCATCTAAGGCATTGGTTGCCTTTAAATCAATTTCGTGTTGCCCAGGGGCCACTTCATGATGTGAGGCTTCCACTTCAAGACCTAAGTTATCCAATGTTAATACCATATCACGCCTTACATTTTCTCCTAAATCTAAAGGGCCTAAGTCAAAATACCCTGCCTTATCGTGAGTTATGGTTGTTGCATTACCATTTTCATCTGTATGGAATAAGAAAAATTCAAACTCTGTTCCAAGATGCATTTCATAACCCATTTCTTTTGCTTCATTTATCACATTTTTTAATACCAATCTAGGATCCCCTCCAAAAGGAGTTCCATCTGCCTTATAAATATCACAAATTAGTCTTGCAACTTTCCCTTGTTGTGGTCTCCAAGGAAAAATTTCAAAAGTATTAAGATCAGGCTTTAAATACATATCTGCTTCTTCACTTCGTATAAACCCTTCAATAGAAGAACCATCAAAAATAATATCATTATTCAAAGCTTTCTCTAACTGATCTACTGTCACAGCAACATTCTTTAAAGTTCCTAGAATATCCACAAATTGTAATCGAATAAACTTCACATCATTTTCTTCTACTAATCTTTTTATGTCCTCTTTGCTATAGTTTTTCTGAATCATTTATATCCTCCTTTACATATTCCTCCAGTACCAGAGGCTTAGAATACTAGATTCAAATCACTTAAGCGTCTATAAATCTCATCAATTACTTTCTTTTCTTCCTCTTCTCCATCGGCTAAGAAAGTTACTGAAAAACGCACATAAGCACCAGCATCATCCCAAGGCACTGTAGATATTAATTTTTCTTTGATTAAAAACTGAGAGAAATCTTCTGCACTGTCAAATGTAACACCATCTTTTGTTCCTTTTGGAATGGCAACATATAAATAGAATGATCCTTTTGGTTTTTTTGCTTTAAATCCGATCTTATTTAAAACATCCACTAACATAGTATGTCTTCTTGAATATTTTAATGCTGTTTTTTCTGTTATTTCTGGGTTCTCTAATGCATACATAGAAGCTTTTTGTATGGCTTTAAACTGCCCTGAATCATTATTGTCTTTTACAGCAGCAAAAGCTTTTACTACAAGCTCATTACCTACTACAAAAGCCATACGCCATCCAGTCATATTGAACGCTTTTGATAAAGAATGAATCTCAACACCTACTTCTTTAGCCCCTTCAATTGACAGAAAACTAAAAGGTTTGTTTCCTTCAAAAGCTAAAGCAGCATATGCAGCATCATGTACTACTATAATATCATTTTCTTTTGCAAATTTCACAACTTTTTCAAAAAATTCTTTTGTAGCAGATGCCCCTGTTGGATTATTAGGGTAATTTAAGTATAATAACTTTGCTCTTTTTAGTACATCTTCAGGTATGCTATCAATGTCTGGCAAGAAATTATTCTCCCCTAAAAGCTCTAGGTTATAAACTTCTCCACCTAACCAAGATGTCATGGTTCCCATAATAGGATAACCAGGAACAGTCATAATGGTTACATCTCCTGGATTTATAAACGCCTGGGCCATCATTGCTAAAGCTGGTTTTGAACCTATGGCATGAACAACTTCTGAAGCACCATCAATCCCACTAACATTAAAAACTTTCTCCATATAGTTTGCCGCAACTTCTTTAAATTCATCTATGCCATTATCTGCATAATTTCTATTTTCCCATTTCCTTGCTTCTATATTAAGGGTTTCTACAACACCATTATCAGCCATTGCATCAGGTTCACCTACACCCATATCAATAATTTCCATATCTGGAAACTTTTTAATCGCTTCATTTTTAGCTCTTTTTATTTTTTCAAATTTATACAATACTGTACTTTTTCCAAATTGATTTCCACCTATACGTTCTGCTATTAATTCTTGAATATAACTATCTGCCATTTTTAATTCCTCCTAAATTTTATTTATTATTATGAATGTCTAATTTTAAACTTGCTCCTAAAGATTTGTATATTAACCTTGTAACTCAGCCTACGACTCTTAAACTATCTCTCCCAAATCCCTTGAAATGATACTGTTGCTGGTCCTGTCATATAAATATGATTATCATTCTCATTCCATTCAATTAATAAATCCCCACCTAATAACTTTACAATAGCTTTTCGATTTACTTTATTATTCAGTACAGAAGCAACTAAAGTTGCACAAGCTCCTGTGCCACAAGCCATTGTTTCTCCTGCGCCTCTTTCCCACACTCTCATATTAAGGGTGTTGTCATCTACAACTTCTACAAATTCCACATTAATTTTCCTTGGGAATTTAGGGTCTACTTCTACAACCTTCCCTATTTTATCTACTGGAAAATCTTTTACTTCATCAACATAGGTAATTGCATGAGGATTCCCCATTGATACACAAGTAAATTTGTACTCTTTCCCATCAACTTCTATGATTTCGTCTATCACAGGCATTTTCTCTGAAATTACAGGTATAAGGCTTGCTTCAAGAATAGGTTCACCCATATCCACTTTTACTGTTGTTACTTTATTGTTTTCTAATGCCATATCTAATACTTTAATTCCTGCTAATGTTTCAACACTTATTGTTGTCTTATCAGTAAGCTTATAATCATACACATATTTACCAACACAACGTATGGCATTCCCACACATCTCTGCTTCTGACCCATCTGAGTTAAACATTCGCATTCTAAAATCTGCTATTTCAGATGGCATAATTAACACTAAGCCATCAGACCCTACACCAAAATTTCTATTACTCATCTCTACAGAAAGAGAATTTGGATTTTCAACAGTTTCTTCAAAACAATTAATATAAATATAATCGTTACCTAAGCCATTCATTTTTGTAAACTTCATATACCCATTCCTTTCTTTTTGCTACACTCTATTCTAAACAACTTTTACTGCTTTATTTTTTTTATTATAGCATGCGGGTGTGTATTTTTGCAAGTTTTAATATTAAAAACTTCATTTTTTTCACAATGCACACAAAAACTCATTATATGCATAATTAGCAGTACTTTTGTATTCTCTTTTTAAACTTCGTCCTTTTATTCTTAATGCCCTTTTATTTTTTATTTACCTAAAATTACGAATGGAATGCTTTGTACTAAATTCTTGCATTTTTAGAAATTTCTGCAACTAAAGTTTCGTCACAAACAAAAAAAGGGATTCTTCACGTCCATTTGACAACTCTATTGTCTTATGATGTTGTGAAGAATCACCTATTTTTATTTATTTCCTAAATATATCTGGCGCTACATCAAGGACATTATTACCTGGAACATTAATATAATTAGGAGGCACTGTGCCACTAATCACATTATCTACTAAAGTGAACTCTTGGCTAATGGTGATTTTTTCTGTAGCCAAAGGTACTACTACTTGTAATGTCGTATCTATATTAAACCAGATTCTGTGATTCACTTGGTTAATCCCCGTTGATCTGAATTCTCTATCGTAGTTAATGGAGGTATTCCCAATAGGTAATATTTCTATTGCAATTCGCGGCCCCACATTTGCAAATACATTACTGTTCATAACACTTCCAAGAGGTATGTATACCTTTTCTAGCCCCAATGCTTCTATATTCTTACTTATATTATCTACTACCTCTGACCCTAGCCTGTTAATCAACATTGTATTAATTCCTGTTGAAATTATTTCCCCTTTATCATTGTAATAATATGTAACTAAATCATTGGTATCTATTTTATTTTCTACTATAACTTGTTTTATTGCTTCATTTACCATTGTTGAAGCATGTGCGTGAACTCTCATTTCTGCAATCTCTAATAATGTTGGTAGTACTTGTTTATCAATGTATTCATATACATATGTAGTAATAATAATAAATAGGACAAGAAACACACTAAGCTTTAAGTATAATTTTCTTTTTCTATTTCTATTTCGGGGCTTTTTTCCTTTTAAATTTCGCCTTATCATCATAGTCTCACATCCTCAAATTAGGGCTATAGTTCTGCTTAGGTTTCAATCACATAAACAGGTATAATTTGGTGTTATTATATAATATATGTTTGCATTACACCTTTGTGAAGCTTTTTTCATTTATTCCCAATGTTATTAATACTTCATTAAATATTGCTGATTTTCCAACGAAAATATTATCTATTTGTTAACCATTTATATAATGAATATTTAAGTCTTACTTTTCAAAAAACTGAGTATTATTCTAAATTCTTGGCTAAACTCCTAGGTGATAGTTTTTTATAATATGAAAGTCTAATCTGCAAATTTGCTAGCAAGGATTTGGAGATTAGACTTTCAACGAAGCTTGTGACTCTTGCGAAGTAAGAGTCATAGGCTGAATTATTATGCTACTATACTTTTCTTTATGACTTATAAACATTACTTCGATATATATGTTCACCTAGTGCCTCTCCTTCATAAGTGGCACTAGGTTCTTTGAAAGTAACATTATCAAGCCCTTGCAAGCAAGCTTTAAATTGTTACTCACCTAGTGCCTCTTCCTTCATAAGTGGCACTAGGTTCTTTGAAAGTAACAATTTCAAGCCCTTGCAAGCAAGCTTTAAATTGTTACTCACCTAGTGCCTCTTCCTTCATAAGTGGCACTAGGTTCTTTGAAAGTAACAATTTCAAGCCCTTGCAAGCAAGCTTTAAATTGTTACTTGTTACTCACCTAGTGCCTCTTCCTTCATAAGTGGCACTAGGTTCTTTGAAAGTAACAATTTCAAGCCCTTGCAAGCAAGCTTTAAATTGTTACTTTCATATTAAATCTTTTTTAACAAATACGATTTTTCTTTTAACTTGAGTCAGTTTTTGTTATAATTAGTTCGTTAAAGGAGGCATTCATATGAATTTTAGTAAAGAAAACAATGCTAAGAAGCAAAAAAAATTACAAGATAAAAAGAAGAAAATTGAAAATAAATTTAACATCTCTTTTTTTAGAATTATAATCTTAGTAGTGGTCCTTGTTTTTATAGTAGGCGTAGGCGCTGCTTTAGGGGCTGTAAAAGGCATTATTGACGGTGCTCCAAGCATTGATCAAATCGATGTTTCACCACAAGGATATGCATCTGTTATCTACGACCAATTTGGTAATGAAATTGTTCAATTAACAGGGGTTGATGCTAACAGAATTTATGTAGACTTAGATATGATTCCAAAACATGTTCAAAATGCTGTTATAGCCATTGAAGATGAAAGATTCTGGACTCATAATGGTATTGACCTTAAAGGGATTATGCGTGCTGTTTTTGTTAACTTAAGAGACGGAAGTCTTAGTGAAGGGGCAAGTACTCTTACCCAACAATTACTTAAAACCAATGTATTTCAAACCAACGCAAAGTCTTTTGATAGAAAAATACAAGAACAATATTTGGCCATACAAATAGAACAACGTTTAAGCAAAGACCAAATTTTAGAGTATTATCTTAATACTGTCCTTTTTGGTAGTGGTAGATATGGTGTACAATCAGCATCTAATTTCTATTTTGACAAAGATATATGGGAGCTCTCAATTGCTGAAGCAGCTGTTTTAGCCGCAACAATTCAAAGCCCAACACGTTTACAACCTGCTCATCATCCTGAAAGAAATAGAGAACGACAAAAAATTGTTTTAGCTAAAATGCTAGAACAAGAATACATTACACAAAAAGAATATGAAGAAGCACTTGAAGAAGATGTTCACTCTAATATTCAAAGTGTAAGGGAAGAACGACCTCAAAGCTCTTCTTATTCCTATTTTGTAGATGAAGTTATAAAAAGAGTTATTCAAGATTTAGTAAATAAAAATGGCTACACTGAGACTCAAGCCAATAATTTAGTTTATCGTGGCGGTCTAAGTATTTATGTTACACAAGACCTTGAAATGCAAGCTATCGTAGATGAAGTATTACTGGATGATTCATTTTTCCCTCCAGAGAATGTAGATTATGGCGTAACTTTAACATATTATGTTTCAATATTACACGCTGATGAAACAACAAAACATTATTCACATGTCACTCTTGAAAATTATTTCAGATCCAAAAATAGCAATTTTAATTTGTTATTTAGAAATCAAGAAGCGGCGCAAAGGCATGTTGATGAATACCTAGATATGCTCATGGATGAAGGGGACAGAATTCTTCTTGAAACCATTAGTTTTACACCACAACCTCAAGCATCAATGGTTATTATGGATTACCATACTGGTCATGTCAAAGCCATTAGTGGGGGGAGAGGTGAAAAAATTGGAGATAGAACCCTTAACCGTGCCACTGAAACCACAAGACAGCCTGGATCTACATTTAAAGTTCTAGCTGCATTTTTACCTGCTCTTGATACAGCTGGAATGACTTTAGCAACTGTATATGACGATGTACCTCATACTTATCCAAATGGTAGATTTATTAGAAATTGGTACGATACCTCAAGATACGCATATAATTACAAGGGTTTATCTACAATTCGACAAGGGATTTCATATTCTCTGAATATTGTGGCCGTTAAAACCCTAGAAGATATTACACCTAAATTAGGTTATGACTATTTAATAAACCTTGGGTTTACAACTGTATATGATGAAATTTATATAAACAATCAGAAATTCTCTGACATTTCACTTCCATTAGCATTAGGTGGTTTGACAAGAGGTGTTACTAACCTTGAACTTACTGCGGCTTATGGGGCTATTGCAAATAATGGGGTTTATGTTGAACCAATATTCTATACTAGAGTATTAGACCATGATGGCAAACTTATATTAGATAATGCACCAGATACTAGAAGAGTAATGAAAGAAACAACATCTTTCTTATTAACAAAGGCTATGGAAGATACATTAAGACCAGTAGTAGGTACTGCAACTACTGCAGCACTTAGAAACACCTCAATGCCTACAGCAGGAAAAACTGGTACGACAAGTAGTGCCAATGATATATGGTTTTCTGGTTATACCCCTTACTATGTAGGATCTATATGGATGGGATATGACATTAATACCTCAATGGTTAATGATCGAAGTTATCATAATATGATTTGGAGAGAGATTATGGAGAAAATTCATAAAGATCTTCCTAATAAAAACTTCGAAACCCCTTCAGGTATTGTAACAGCTCAAATATGTACTGAATCTGGAAAACTTGCTGTTGAAGGATTATGTGACCATGATCCAAGAGGCAGTACCATACGAACTGAGTTCTTTGCTCGTGGTACCGAACCAACTGAAGTGTGTGATGTGCATTATAAAGCAACAATATGTACTGTATCTAATAAATTAGCAACAGAATATTGTCCTGAAAGTACAAAGGAAGAAAGAGTCTTCATAGTACGTCCAACACCTTTAGATCCTTCAACTTGGGATTCAAGTATAACGACTCCTCGTATTGAAGATCGAAAATATGAGTTGCCATCATCAATGCTAGGTGAGTACTGTGATATGCATGGTCCAAATTCAAATAATACAATACCAGATTTCCCTGATTTTGAATTCTCGGAATTCTATCCACCAAGTATAATAGAAACACCATCAACAGATGATAACGAAGATGATCCAGATAGTGGAACAAATAACAACAATAATCGCAACAACAATAACAATAATAGTAATAACAACAACAATAATAATAATAGGCTCTTTGTCAATAGTTGGGGGGGATTGGTTTCAATTCCCCTCCATTCTTGGCTTTAGAGCTATTTTTGTATTCTATAATATAATACGCAT